>DATBTC010000071.1:0-7100 GCA_036559465.1 Xanthobacteraceae bacterium | reverse complement strand
GTGGCTTGTGCGGCGCCAACGCGCACGCCGCCACGCTGTGCCCCAGCTTCTACCGCGCCGAAGTCGTGCAGAACCCCAAGTGGCACGAGCGCCTGTTCAACTCCTTCCGCGGCGCCGTCGTGCGCGCGCTCCAGCCCGCATGAAGACGCAACCCATCACCCTCCTGATCTGCGCCCTCGGCGGCGAAGGCGGCGGCGTCCTGACCGAATGGCTGGTCGACATCGCGCGCCATGCCGGCTACGCCGCGCAGGCCACTTCGATTCCCGGTGTCGCCCAGCGCACCGGCGCCACCACCTATTACATCGAAGTCCTGCCGAACGCCGCCAACGCAGCGGCGCGGCCGGTGCTCGCCCTGAACCCCTCGCCCGGCGAGGTAGACCTGATGGTGGCGAGCGAACTGCTCGAATCCATCCGCGCGATTCAGGCCGGTTATGTGAGCCCGGACCGCACGGTGCTCTTGGCCTCCACCAGCCGCGTCTTCACCGTGGACGAGAAGTCCGCCATGGGCGACGGCCGCGTCGAGCCGGAACGGATGTATGAAATCGCCACCTATTTCGCGCGTCGCGCGGTGCTCGCCGATTTCTCCAAGACGGCGGTCGAGGCCAAGTGCCCGGTCAGCGCGGTGCTGCTCGGCGCGATCGCCGCGACCGGCGTGCTCCCGATCAAGCTCGAGGCCTTCCGCGCTGCAATCCAAGCTGAAGGCAAAGCGGTAGATTCGAACCTGCGCGGCTTCGAGGCCGGTCTTGCGCTGGTGGCCGAGCCCGATGCACAGCCCGTGAACGAGCCCGAGCCGAAGCTCGCCGTCATCTCGCCCGGCACGGAGCTTGAGGCCGCCGCAAAGACGCTAGTGCCGCATGAGGCCAAGGAGATCGCGATCGAAGGCGTGCGGCGGCTACTCGACTATCAAGGCCCGCGCTATGTCCAGCTCTATCTCGACCGCATCGCGCGTTTCGCGAAGAAGCCGAACGCCGACGGCGTGTTGATCCGCGAGCTCGCGCGTCATCTGGCCGTGCGAATGAGCTTCGAGGACACCATCCGCGTGGCGCAACTGAAGCTGCGCGACGGCCGCATCGAGCGCCTGCGCGGCGAAGCAAAAGCCCGAGACGGCGATCTCATCGAAGTCACCGAGTTCCTGAAACCAGGCCCGGAAGAAATCTTCTCCATCCTGCCGCCCGCGCTCGGGCGACCGCTGCTTGCCTTCATCGCCCGCCGCGGTTGGAGCGAGAAGTCCTGGCCCATGCGCGTGCGCACCACCGGCGTCGGCGGCTATCTGCGGCTCAAGTTCCTGGCGAGCCTGCGTTCCTGGCGCCCGCGCAGCCTGCGCTACGCCGAGGAGCAAGCCTGGATCGAGCGCTGGCTCGCGCTGGTGGAGCGCACGCTCGCGGTCGATGCCATTTTCGCCCGCGAGGTGGCCGAGACCGCGCGCCTGGTGAAAGGCTATGGCGAGACCTACAAGCGCGGCCACGGCAATTGGACCCGGATCGTGGACGAGGTGATCGAGCCGCTGCTTGCCGCCCGCGCACCCAAGAGCCTACTCACCGACGCCGTCGTGCAGTGCCGGGTCGCCGCGCTCGCCGATCCGGAGGGCCAGACGCTGGGCCGCGTCATCGATTCGGTGCGTGCGGCCTCGGTCGAGCGCCGGATCGCCGCGGAATAGCGCCGGGCGACTTCGCTCCGCGCGGATGAAATCCATGGCCGATGTGAAAGACGAATATCTGCTGCGCCCCGACCCCGCCGACCCGCGGCTGACCGTGCGCGTCGAGGGCGTCGACCAGACCGGCGCGCGCGTCGCGGCTTCGGTCACCGTCGAGCGGCCCCTCACCATCTTCCTGAACAAGCAGGAGATCGTGACCGCTATGACCATCGGCGATTTCCCGGAATATCTGGCGATCGGGTTCCTGCTCAACCAGAACATGCTGAAGCAGAACGATGAAATTACGGGCGTCGATTACGACGACGACCTCGGCGTCGTCGTGGTGCGCACCAAGCGCGCGACCAATTACGAGAAAAAGCTCAAGAAGAAGGTGCAGACCTCCGGCTGCGCCCAGGGCACCGTGTTCGGCGACCTCATGGACATGATCGAGGACGTCACGCTGCCGCGCACCGAACTGCGCACTTCTTGGCTCTACACGCTCACCCACAAGATCAACACGACGCCTTCGCTCTACCTCGAAGCCGGCGCGATCCACGGCTGCGTGCTCGCGCACCAAGATAAGCCGTTGATCTATATGGAAGACGTCGGCCGCCATAATGCCGTCGACAAGATCGCGGGCTACATGTTCCGTCACAAGATCACGCCCGGCGACAAGATTTTCTACACCACCGGCCGGCTCACCTCCGAGATGGTGATCAAGACCGTGCGCATGGGAATCCCGATCCTGGTTTCCCGCTCCGGCTTCACCGCCTGGGGCGTCGAGTTGGCGCGTAAGGCCGGGCTCACCCTCATCGGCCGCGCGCGGGGCAAGCGCTTCCTCGCGCTCTCGGGCGAGGACCGCATCGTCTATGACCAGAACCTCGCTTATGTCGATGAAGAGAGCGCGAAGCACCGGCGCAAGGCCGCGGTGAATGAAGATTGAGGTCCCGCCGACGCTGGGCTTGGTGCTCGCCGGCGGCCGCGCCACCCGAATGGGCGGCGGCGACAAGACGCTTCTGAAGGTCGGCGGCGCCACGATCCTGCAGCGCGTGCTTGCGCGCATTCGCCCCCATTGCACAGCCATCGTGCTCAACGCCAACGGCGATCCGTCGCGCTTCGCCGCCTACGAGCTGCCGGTCGTGGCCGACGAAGTGCCGGATTTCGCCGGGCCGCTGGCCGGCATCCTGGCCGGCCTCGAATGGGCCGCGCGGGAGCATCCCAAGACCGAATGGATCGCAAGCGTGCCCGGCGACTGCCCTTTTCTGCCATCAGATCTGATCCCGCGCCTGCACGAGACTCGCACGGCCGAGGGCAGGCTGCTCGCCTGCGCCCGCTCGGGCGAATGGCGCCACCCGGTGGTGGCGCTCTGGCCGGTGGCGCTACGTATCGATCTGCGGCGCGCCCTGTTCGACGAGGACTTGCATAAGATCGAGCTCTTCACCGGACGCTACGGCGTCGCCGTTGCCGAATGGCCGGATCGCCCGGTCGATCCCTTCATGAACGTCAACACGCCCGAAGACCTCGCTGCAGCGGCCGATATTGCAGTGCGAAACATTGATGTGTGAGCGCTTGATCTCGCGGCCTTCGCGCCCATAATGACCCAAAGCGCTATAGGGCAGGCTATGCCCTCGGGGAGGATTGGAAAATGAAGCTGTTTCTCACTGCCAGTGCCGTGGCCATCGTCATCGCAGTCGTATCGGTCTTCGTCCTCAACGCCGTGCAGGAGCCGGTTTCGGTGGCCTATTCGTCGAGCACGGGCGTTCGGCTCTGAACTGAGTCTCAGCCGACCAGCGCCGCATACGAGAGAAACCCGACGGTCGTGCCCGGCTCGACTTCGGTCACGTCCTCCGGCAGTTCCGCGAGCCCGTCGGTCTCGGTGAGCGAGGTGAGCACGCCCGCGCCTTCCTGCGGATGCTTGACCGCCTCCCATCCACCATTGGCGGCGCGCAATGCAACGCGCACATACTCGCGCCGGCCCTTTTTCTTGTTATAGCGGAACGCCGCGCGCACCGGCAGCGCGATGAGCGGCTCCGCCTTGGCGCCCATGAGCCGCAACAGCAGCGGCCGCACCACGCAAACGAAAGTCACGAACACCGCGACCGGATTGCCCGGCAGACCCGCGAAGGCCGCGCCCTTGATCACGCCCATGGCGACCGGACGGCCGGGCTTGATCGCGAGCTTCCAGAACACCAGCCGGCCTAGCTGCTCGACCGCGGTCTTCACGTGGTCGGCCTCGCCTGTCGAGATGCCGCCGGTGGTGAGCACGAGATCGTGGCTCGCCGCCGCTTTCGAAATCGCCGCACTGATCGCGCCGACATCGTCAGTCAGAATTCCGAGATCGGCGGTCTCGGCACCGAGCGCGCGCAACAAGCCGATCAAAAGATACCGGTTCGCATCGAACAGGCTCGCCGGGCCGGGCTTGCCGCCCGGTTCCAGGATTTCGTCGCCGGTGGAGAAGATCGCAACGCGCGGACGACGGCTCACCCTGAGCGAGCGCAGACCGAGCGCGGCGGCAAGCGCAACATCGGCGGGTGAAAGACGCCGGCCCGCCGGTAGCGCCACCGCGTTTTGCCGCAAATCCTCGCCTACCAGCCGCCGGTTGGCGCCGAGCTTGAGGCCCGCGGGCACGATCACCGCGTCGCCTTCGACGCGGGTGTCTTCCTGCATATAGACTGTGTCGGCGCCCTGCGGCATCGGCGCGCCGGTGAAGATACGAATGGCTTCGCCGGCGCCGAGTGGGCGCTTCGCCTTCGCGCCCGCCTGCACGCGGCCGGCAAGCTTGAGCCGCGTCTCGCCGCTCGAAGCGATCTCGACATGGCGCACGGCGTAGCCGTCGACTGCCGAATTATCGAACGACGGCAATGGGATAGGCGCGGCCACGTCGGCAGCAACCACCCGGCCCAAAGCATCGGCGAGCCTGACCGTCTCGACCTCGGCGATCGGCGGCACCTGCTCGGCCATGAGCCGCGCGGCCTCATCGACCGCGAGCAGCGGACCCTTGTGCGCGAAACAATCGTCGGAGAGCTGCGCCATCACGCCGTCTCCACACGCTTGCCGAGCCGCTCGGCCGGCACGGATTCCACCAGCAGCACGTCGACGATCTTCTCCGTATCGTCGAGCGGCAACACCGGCACGCGCGCTTGCGGCACCGGCCCATCGGAGGCGAGCGCCACGATCCAGTCATCGTCCGTGTGCAACAGCGGTTTGCCGAGCGCGGCGCGATAGATCTCGAGCTTGGGATGACGATGGCGCTTGAAGCCTTCGACAATCACCAGATCGACCGGCGTGAGCCGTTTCAGGATCTCCTCGAGGTCCGGCTCCGGCTCGCCGCGCAACTCGTGGATATGCGCCCAACGCGCACCGGACGACACAAACACCTCGCTCGCCCCGACCATGCGGTGGGTATGCGAATCCTTGCCCGGGATATCGACGTCGAAACCGTGGTGCGCGTGCTTGACGGTCGAGACCTTCAAGCCGCGCGCGACCAGAACGGGGATGACGCGGGAGAGCAGCGTGGTCTTGCCGGCGCCGCTCCAACCCGAAAGGCCGATGATACGCATACCCCCTTATAGCAAAGCGCCCGGCACCGAGGGCGCCGGGCGCGAAATACTCGAATCGAAGGCTTTAGGTGCGCGCCGCAGCCGGGCGACGGCCAGCCGAATGGGCAACCCCGCTCTTCTCCATCTCGTCCTCGACCCAGAGGCTGTGGTGTTCCTCGGCCCAATGCAGGTCGACCTCGCCGGTGGACATGGCTTCGAAGGCGCCCTCCATGCCCAGCGTACCGATATAGATGTGAGCGAGCATGGCGGCGATCATGAGCACGCCGACGATACCGTGGATGACCTGCGCGGTCTGCATGCCGGAAATACCGGTCCCGTAGAACGGGAACATCAGAAGATAACCGGAGATCGCCACCGCACCGCCGCCGATGGCGACGACCCAGAACACGATCTTCTGACCCGCGTTGAACTTGTAGGCCGGCGGGTGCGCTTTGCCGACCAAGCCGCCCCCTTCCTTAAGCCACTGCGCATCGACTGCATTCGGGATGTTGTCTTTGATCCACATGAAGAAGATGAACACGAGGCCGAGCGTGAACGGGAAGCTCAGATAATTATGCGCGTACTTCGCCCACTGCGAGAACCCGGTGAACGCCTCGGGTCCGAGCAGCGGCAGCAGCAGGGTCTTGCCGAAGGTAACGTTGATGCCGGAGATCGCCAGAACGATGAACGTGCCGGCCGTGAGCCAGTGCATGAAGCGCTCGAGCCCGTTGAAGCGCGTGATCGTGCGTCCCGAACGGCCGCGCGACATCTTGATCATGCCGCGGATCGTATAGAACAGGATCAGGATCACGAGCATGCCTAGAATGGAGATGCCGCCGATCCAATGCAGGGTGACTTGGTGGAACTGGCGCCAGTCGCGCCCGGCGGGCTGTTCGAGCACGCTCGCCCGCTCGTCGGGAATCGTAATGCGTCCCTGCAGGCGCCGCATTTCCTGCAGGAGCTTCTCTTCCTGCACCGCGCTCGCGGTCGGATTGACCGTGTTCGGTTGCTGCGCGGCCGTCGGCGTAACGACTGCAACGATCCAAAGGAGCATGATCGCTCCGGCGATGGAACCGATGCGCGTAAATAGCGTCGCCATGGATTTCCTCCCAGTTCCCGCAACGTCCGGACTTGGTGGGCTGTGGACGGCGCGGTGTTGTCCGCGCCGCCCGTTCCCTTTCTTGTTCAGGTGGCGATCGTCTCGCGATAGGCGGTCTTCCAGCCCCAGGCGCCGGAGCCGTAGCCGCGCTTGGTCACCCGCTCCTTGTAGATTTGCGCGATGACGTCGCCATCGCCCGCAAGCAACGACTTGGTCGAGCACATTTCCGCGCAGAGCGGCAGCTTGCCTTCGGCCAGACGGTTGGTGCCGTAGTCCTTGTATTCGGCGAGCGTTCCGTCCGCTTCCGGACCGCCGGCGCAGAAGGTGCACTTGTCCATCTTGCCGCGCGAGCCAAAGTTACCGACCCGCGGATACTGTGGCGCACCGAACGGGCACGCATAGAAGCAATAGCCGCAGCCGATGCAGAGGTCCTTGGAATGCAGGACCACGCCGTCGGCCGTCGTATAGAAGCAGTTGACGGGACACACCGCCGCGCAGGGCGCGTCGGTGCAATGCATGCAGGCCATGGATATCGAGCGCTCGCCCGGCTTGCCGTCATTGATGGTGACGACACGCCGGCGGTTGATGCCCCAGGGCACTTCGTGTTCGTTCTTGCAGGCGGTGACGCAAGCGTTGCATTCGATGCAACGATCGGCGTCGCAGAGAAATTTCATCCGAGCCATGATCCCGCCTCCTATGCCGCTCTGATTTGGCAGAGCGTAGCTTTTGGTTCTTGCATGCCCGTCGCCGGGTCGTAGCCGTAGGTCGTGATGGTGTTCACGCTTTCACCGAGCACGATCGGATCGGCGCCGGGCGGATACTTGCTCCG
>DATBTC010000070.1:0-5457 GCA_036559465.1 Xanthobacteraceae bacterium | reverse complement strand
ATCCGACCACTCATGAGGACCAGATCGCCACCGGCACGCTCATCGGTTCCGGCATCGGCGGGATCGGCGGCATTGCCGACGCCGCGATCACGCTGAAAGAAAAAGGTCCGCGCCGCATTTCGCCGTTCTTCATCCCGGGGCGCATCATCAATCTTGCGCCCGGCTACGTCTCGATCAAGCACGGCCTCAAGGGCCCGAATCATTCCGTCGTCACCGCCTGCTCGACCGGCTCGCACGCGATCGGCGATGCCGGCCGGCTGATCGCACTCGGCGATGCCGACGTGATGGTGGCGGGCGGCGTCGAATCGCCGATCGACCGCCTTTCGATCGCCGGGTTTTGCGCGTGCCGCGCGCTCTCGACTTCGTTCAACGACACGCCGGAGAAAGCGTCTCGGCCCTACGACAAGGATCGCGACGGCTTCGTCATCAGCGAGGGTGCGGGTGCGGTGGTGCTCGAAGAGCTGGAGCACGCCAATGCGCGCGGCGCGAAAATTTATGCCGAGCTGATCGGCTATGGCCTTTCGGGCGATGCTTTCCACATCACGGCGCCCGCCGAGGACGGCGATGGAGCCTATCGCTGCATGCAGTCGGCGCTCAAGCGCGCCGGCATCACGCCATCGGAAGTCGATTACATCAACGCCCACGGCACCTCGACTCCTCTCGGCGACGAGATCGAACTGAATGCCGTGGCGCGGCTCGTAGGCAATGCCGCCGGCCGCATCTCCATGTCCTCCACCAAGTCCGCGATTGGGCATCTCTTGGGCGCCGCCGGGGCGGTGGAGGCCATCTTCTCGGTGCTGGCGATCCGCGACCAGATCGCGCCCCCGACGATCAATCTCGATAATCCTTCGGTCGAAACGCCGATCGATCTTGTGCCGCGCACCGCGCGCAAACGCGAGATCAACACGGTTGTATCGAACTCCTTCGGATTCGGCGGCACCAACGCAACGCTCGTGCTCCGGCGGTTCGATGCTTGAAATTGCCGGCTGCGAAGCGCTTTCCCGGTTTAGCCATAATTCTCGCTAGGTTGACCGGTTCGCTTCGGGCTTGCGAACGTGCCATCGAAACGCGACACTCTACGGACCGACCCCGGTAATCGAGTATCATTTGGCGTTGCGTCCCATAGGGTCTGCCGCGGGCGGCCTGCGAGACGAACGTTTACGTTTTTTTGAAGCAAGCCGGCCAGGAACGGAAGGCCCATGGTGGACGAGCGTAGAGGACACCGAGGCGACGAGATGGATGCCGCGCCCGAGAGCGAGGAGCGGCCGATCATCCATCCCAAGAGCCCGCGCCAGGCATTGATGGCAGAGATGCTGCCGCCGCCGCCGTACTCGCGCCGCGCGCGCCATCCGATCGTGGTGATCGGGAACGCGATCCTGACCGCCATCGTACTCTTGATCATCGCCGGCGGCGCCGGCTTCTATTTTGGCAAGCAACGCTACGAGACGCCGGGTCCGCTCGACCGTGAGCGCACGGTCGTAATTCCCCGCGGCGGCATCCGCGACACTGCCGACCTCCTTCGCCGCGAGGGTGTGATCGATCAGGCGGCCTTGTTCGTCGGCGCGGCCACGCTACTGCGCGTCGAAATCAAAGCCGGCGAATATCTGTTCGAACGCAATGCCAGCATGCGCGACGTGCTGGACACGCTCGTGCAGGGCCAGGCAATCCAGCATCAGGTAACGATCGCCGAGGGCCTGACCAGCGAGCAAATCGTGCAGAAGCTGATGGAGTCCGAGGTGCTCACCGGCGCGTTGCGCGAGATTCCGCGCGAGGGCACGCTGCTTCCGGAGACCTATAAGGTCACCCGCGGCACCACCCGCGAACAAGTGGTTGCCCGTATGGCCAATGCGCAGAAACGTATCTTGCAAGAGGTTTGGGATCGCCGCGCGCCCGATCTGCCGGTCAAGTCGGCCGAGGAACTCGTGGTTCTCGCCTCGATCGTGGAGAAGGAGACCGGCAAAGCCGACGAGCGCAGCCGCGTCGCCGGGGTATTCGTCAACCGCCTCAATCGCCGCATGCGGCTCGAGTCCGACCCAACCATTGTGTACGGGCTGGTCGCCGGAAAGGGAACGCTCGGTCGCGGCATCCTGCAAAGCGAAAAGGCCCAGGCGACTCCCTACAACACCTATGTGATTTACGGCTTGCCGCCCGGCCCGATCGCCAATCCGGGGCGCGCGTCGCTCGAAGCAGCCGCTAACCCTTCGCGCACGCGCGACTATTATTTCGTCGCCGACGGCACCGGCGGGCACGTATTCGCCGAGACCTACGACCAGCATCTGAAGAACGTGGCGCGCTGGCGCGAAGTCGAGCGCGAGCGTCGCGACACGGCACCCGTATCCACCGGCGCGCCGGTGCCGACCGCATCCGAGTTCGCTCCAACCCCGACCCTCTCGCCGAACGCGCCCGGTCGCACCAAGCAGGGCCAGCGCCCGCCGCCGCGCACCCAGTGACCGCGCGCCCTTGAGGGGCCCACGCGGCGCAGCTAAGGTCCGCGCCGTTCCTTCCTGAATCGGGCCGAGCGATGTCCCTAGCGAGCATGACCGGCTTCGCCCGCGCCCAAGGGGCGGCGGCGACCTACGCTTGGGCCTGGGAGATCAAATCCGTCAACGGCAAGGGCCTGGATCTCAGGTTGCGCCTGCCCCAGGGCTGGGACTCGGTCGAGAGCGCGGTCCGAACGGCGGCTGGGCAGCGTGTCACGCG
Organism: Xanthobacteraceae bacterium; assembly: GCA_036559465.1. Classification (GTDB taxonomy): domain Bacteria; phylum Pseudomonadota; class Alphaproteobacteria; order Rhizobiales; family Xanthobacteraceae; genus JAHFPN01. The sequence goes on along the minus strand of DATBTC010000070.1, from coordinate 2,757 downwards.
CGGCAACATTTCTGCGACGCTCGAAGTGCGCCGTGAGGGCGCGGTACCCACGGTGCGCGTCAATGCGCCGGTGCTCGATGCGGTGCTCGCGGCGATCCGCGAGGTTTCAAAGCGCGTGGAAGCAGAGCCGCCGACGCTCGACGGAATCCTCAGCCTCAAGGGCGTGATGGACATTGCCGACGCCGAAGAGAATACGGAAGCGCGCGCCGCGGCCGAGGTTGCCGTCGTCAAAGGCTTCGAGCAGGCGCTCGCCTCGCTCGTGAAGGAGCGCGAACGCGAGGGCGCGGCGCTCGGCCGGGTGCTTGCAGGGCACTTGGATGCGATCGCCAAGCTCGCGGCTGCGGCTGAGAGCAATCCCGCGCGTAAGCCCGAAGCAATCCGTGCGCGCTTGGCCGAGCAGGTCAAGGCGCTGCTCGCCACCGGCGAGAGGTTTGATCCGGACCGGCTGCACCAGGAGGCGGTGCTTCTGGCGGCCAAGGCCGACGTGCGCGAGGAACTGGACCGGCTGGCGGCACATATCGAGGCCGTTCGTGTGCTCCTAAGCGACGGAAAGTCGGTCGGAAGACGCCTCGATTTTCTCGCCCAGGAGCTCAACCGTGAGGCCAACACCCTGTGTTCCAAGGCGAACGACGTTTCGCTGACTGCAATCGGGCTGGACCTCAAGGCCGCGGTCGATCAGCTCCGCGAGCAGGTACAAAACCTCGAATGAAGCACGCGTCAAAGAGGCTGAAGCCAAGGCGTCGCAAGCGGGCCGCGCCGCGGCGCCGCGGGCTCATGTTCGTGCTCTCGTCGCCCTCGGGCGCCGGCAAGACCACGCTGACGCGGCTTCTGCTCGACCGGATTCCGCGCATGCGGCTTTCGATTTCCGCCACGACGCGTCCGCGCCGGCGAAGTGAAGTCGAGAGCGTGCACTATTATTTCGTCGATCCGAAGCGATTCACCGCGATGCGCAGAGCCGGCGAGCTCATGGAATGGGCGAAGGTGCACGGCAACTATTACGGCACGCCGAAGGCTCCCGTTGAGCGCGCGCTCAAGGCCGGAACCGACATGCTGTTTGACATCGACTGGCAAGGCGCCTTGCAACTTTACCGAAAGGCGCGGCCGGACGTGGTCAGTATCTTCATCCTGCCGCCTTCGATCGATGAGCTGCGCAAGCGTCTCGCGCGCCGCGCCGAGGATGATCCCAGGACGATCCGCAAGCGGCTAGCGAACGCTCTTGAAGAGATCGGCCACTGGAAGGAATATGATTACGTGTTGGTCAATAAGGACCTCAATCGCTCCTTTTCCGGTCTCCGCGCCATCGTCGCCGCCGAGCGCGCGCGTCGCGAGCGGAAACCACCGTCTGTCCTTGTGCGGAAGATGGCGCAGCGCCTGAAGCGTACGCGCCAGCCGCGTCTACGCGCGTTCATACGCTCGCTTCAGGAAGATCTCTGAAGTCTCGGCGCCGCGTTCATGCGCGCGAGTTCGTTGGTGAGCCTGACGAAACCCTCGACCGGAATTTCCTCCGCCCGCTTGGTCGGCTCGATGTCTGCGGCGGCAAGCAACGCCAGCGAGTCGACGCCGAGCGTCTTCAAGCTTTGGCGCAGCATCTTGCGCCGTTGGCCGAACGCGGCCTCGGTCACGCGCTCCAGAAGTCCGCGATCGCAGGAAGCGGGCGAGGGGCGCGGAATGAGATGCACGACCGAGGACGTCACCTTCGGGGGCGGCACGAAGGCGGCGGGCTTCACGTCGAACAGCACGTTCGCCTGCATGCGCCAGCCCACGAGCACGCTGAGCCGTCCGTATTTCTTCGAGCCCGGTCCGGCGGCAATCCGCTCGGCGACCTCGCGCTGGAACATCAGCACGGCTGAATCGTACCACGGGGGCCAGGGCTCGATGCTGAGCCAGTGCACCAAGAGCGTGGTCGCGACGTTATAGGGAAGATTGGCCACAATGCGCACCGGGCCGGGACCGAAATAGGGCCGGGGATCCACCACCAGCCCATCGCCCTGCACGACCACCAGCCGGCCGGGAAAATATTGCACGAGCTCTTCGAGCGCCTCGACGCTGCGCGGGTCGCGCTCGATCGCCACGACGCGCCGCGCACCCTGTGTCAAGAGCGAGCGCGTGAGCCCGCCCGGGCCCGGGCCGACTTCGAGCACGCTGGCGCCTTCGAGCGGGCCGGCGGCGCGCGCGATGCGTGCGGTCAGGTTCGGGTCGAGAATGAAATGCTGCCCCAGCGACTTCTTGGCCGAGATCCCGTGACGCCGGATCACATCGCGCAATGGCGGCAGTTCGTCGGTGTCGTTCATACGGCTTTCGCGAGGCGCCGGGCGAGCTTCAGTGCCGCCAGGAGACTCGAAGGATTGGCGCGGCCGGTTCCCGCGAGGTCGAAGGCGGTGCCGTGATCGGGCGAGGTGCGCACAAAAGGAAGCCCAAGCGTGACGTTGACCGCGCGCTCGAAGGCTAGCGTCTTGATCGGCGCGAGTACTTGATCGTGATACATCCCCAGAACCACATCGTAGCGCATTCGCGCTTCGGCGTGAAATAAACTGTCGGCCGGATACGGCCCGGTCACCGCGATTCCCTCGGCCTTGAGCCGCTCGAGGGCCGGCCGGATCACGGTTTCCTCCTCACGGACGAGCGTACCGCCTTCCCCGGCATGGGGGTTGAGCCCGCAGGCCGCCAGCCGCGGGCGGGCAATGCCGAATCGCCGCACCATCTCGCCGGCTACGATCCGGCCGGTCTCGACGATCAGATCCGCCGTCAGCAGCCGCG
>DATBTC010000069.1:0-6307 GCA_036559465.1 Xanthobacteraceae bacterium | reverse complement strand
CCGGCGGCGATCAGCCCGGCATGGCCGAGCGAGATCTGCCCGGCGTAGCCGGTGAGCAGCATCAGCGACAGCGCGCCGACAGAGGCGAGGAAGACCTGGCAGGCGAGATCGAGCGCAAAGGGCGACGCGACGAAGGGAAATCCGGCAAGGATCAGCAGGAATACAACAAGGCTGATGCGCTCGGCGCGCGTCTGTAGCAGCGCCAGGTCCTGCCCGTAGCCGGTGCGGAAATAACCGCTGGCGCGCGGCACCGGCCTAAACACGGTCGAGCTCCTCGCGCGTGCCGAACAGGCCCCATGGCCGCACCACCAGCATGGCAATCAGCACCAGAAACGGCACGACGTCGGACAGCAGCGGGTCGACGTAATAAATGAGAAGCACCTCGGCCGCGGCGATGATAAGGCTGCCGGCCAGCGCGCCCACCAGACTGTCGAGGCCGCCGACCAGCGCCGCGGGAAAGGCCTTGAGCCCGATCACCGGCATGCCGCCGGTCACGCCGGAATCGAGCGCCATCAATATGCCGGCGAGCGCGCCGGTGAGCGTCGACAGGCTCCAGGCCAGAGCATAGACACCGTGCAGGTTGATGCCGCGCTGCGCCGCCAGCAGCGGGTTCTGCCCGGCGGCGCGCATGCGCATGCCCCAGCGGCCGAAGCGCAGGAAGGCAAACAGCGCCGCATAGACAATGACCGTCGTTGCGACCAGCACGGCGGACCACATCGAAATGCGCGCGTCGCCGAACAGCACCAGCGACGGGTTCGGCACGCCGAGCGCCTGCGCCGGATATTGCTGCTGCGCCGACCAGATCAGCACCACCAGGCCGCGAATAAGAATGCCGAGCGCGACCGTCGTGAGGATCGCGGCGAGCACCATCTCGCCGGTCATCTTGCGCATCAGAAAGACATAGACCAGCGCGCCGACCAGCAGGCTCAGGAGGATGGCTGCGGCCAGCGCGATGACCGGATGCCCGTTGAAGAGCGACGCGGTCGCCAGCACCATGTAGGCGCCGAGCATCATCAGTTCGCCATGCGCGAGATTGAGCACGCGGCTGACGCGGTAGATCAGCACATAGCCGCACGCGATCAGCGCGTAGATCGACGCGAGGACGACGATGTTGACGGCGAGTTGCACGGCGAATTCCGAGATTTGAGATGGCGCCTGCACTCCCTCTCCGCGCTTTTGCGGGGAAAGGGTTGGGGTGAGGGGGATGCTCGAGACTGTGAAAAGGCCCCCTCACCCGACCCGCCGTCGCAGAGCTCCGGCGGGTCGACCTCTCCCCGGCGGGGAGAGGTAAGCAAGGGGTCACTTCACCGCGTAGTTCTTCCAGTCCTGCACGCGCGCGATCTTGCTGCCGTCCCACTTATAGACGCGGTAGTAGAGCTGCGTGCGGAAGTGATTGTCCTTGGTCCACACGATCGGCCCGCCGCGCAGGCCCTTGGTGTCGATCGTCAGGTTCTCCATCGCGCTACGCAGCTTGGCCCGGTCGGCCGATGCGCCGCCCGCCTTCAGCGCCGCCTCGATCGCCATGCCGCCGATCCAGCCTTCGGTCATGGTCTGCGCCGGATATTTCGAGCCCGCCTGCTTGGCGGCGGCATCGATCTCCTTCTGGATCGGCAGGTCGTCCTGGAACAGCGCGTTCGAATTGACGACGTAGAACTTGCCGTCCTTCAGCCGCACCAGCTCGGCCTCGGCCTCGAGATGGCCCCAGGCAATGTAGTCGTCGTTCCAGCCGAGCTTGCGCAGCGCCTCGAGCGTGCGCACCTGCGTCACCCACGGCGCCCAGGAGTAGACCCAGTTAGGCCCCGCATCCTTGAGCTTGGTCGCGAAGGGCGTGTAGTCGGCAGTCGGCGGCGGGATCACCTCCTGATCCACCGGATCCATCCCCTCTTTCTTCGACAACTCCATGGCGTAGTCCATCTCGCCGCGCGAGAGCGGGATCGCCATCGCCGAGAAGCCGATCTTCACCGGCCCTTTGGCGGTCGCCTTGATGAAGTCGAGCGTCGCCTGGCTGTCGAAATGCGACGCGTAGCCGGTGGTGCAGAACTGCAGCGGATCGGCCGGTGGATAGACGCTCTGCGGGCAAACACCGCTGGCAAACAGAAGCGGCACCTCCGCGCTCTTGCTCTCGGCGATCACCGGCGCATAGGTCGAAGACAGGCTCGCATTCACCACCAGGACGACGTTGTCCTGCGTGATCAGCTTTTTCGTGTTGGCCGCGGCCTTCGAGGGCTGCGCGCCGTCGTCCTCGATCACGAGCTTGATCTTGCGGCCGTTGACGCCGCCGGCCGCATTGACGCGGTCGATATAGAGACGCATCGCGTCGACCGCCGGCGCATAAGTGCTCGACGGCGGGCCGGTGAGAGCCGCCGTCACGCCGACGACGTAGTCCTGCGCGGCCGCGGGCAGCGCAAAAACGGTCGCCGTTAAGGCGCCGAGCAAAGCCTTCTTGAACATGGTGGTCCCTCCCGTTGTCATTGTTCTAAAACTTCACATCGCCGGCTCCGGCGGCGATCAGCCGTTCTTCACTGTCGTCGTACATCCCGTCGACGAGATCGCGGAAGCGCTCGTACATTAGTTTACGTTTGACTTTCCGCGTCGGCGTCACCGGCTCGCCCTCCTCTTCCGGATCGAGCGCCTTCGGCAAGATACGAAACGACTTGATCTGCTCGACGCGCGCAAGATCGCCGTTGACGCGGTCGATCTCGACACGCAAGAGCCGTTCGATCTGCGGATGCGCGGTAAGACTGGTGAAACCGGTGTAGCCGACATTGTTGGTGCGCGCCCAGTCGGCAACGGTGTCGAAATCGATCTCGATGACGGCCGTCAGATATTTGCGGCCATGCCCGAACACCACGGCTTCCGCCACATAAGGGCTCGCGCGCAACGCGTTCTCGATATAGGACGGCGAAATCGTCTTGCCGCCAACGGTCACGATGAAGTCGCGCGCGCGGTCGACGAGACGCAAAGCGCCGTCACGCCACTCGCCGATATCGCCCGTGCGCAGCCACCCATCGGCGCGCTTGACCTCGCGCGTTGCCTCATCGTTTTGCCAGTAGCAGTCGAACAGGTCCGGGCTGCGCACCAGCACCTCGCCGTCGTCTGCGAGCGTGACGTCGACGCCGTCGACGGCTGTGCCGACATTGCCCGGCCGCGCGAAGGGGCCGCGCTGGCCGGCGATGATGCCGCCCGCCTCCTCGGTCTGGCCGTACATCTCGACGACATTGACTCCGTACATTTGCCAGAGGACGGCGGTCTCCGCCGGTAGCGAAGCACCACCGCTGACCACCAGCTCCAGCCGGTCGAAGCCGAGCTTGTTGAGGATCGGCCGGAAAACCAGCGCCCGCAACACCCGGTAGGCGGCTTCATGCAGGCCGGACGCGGTGCCGTCCCAGCGACGGCGTACGTGCTTGCGCGCGAACCGCACCGCGAATTCGTAGGCGCCGCGCTTGATGCGGCTGGAATTGAGCACGCCGACCAGCACATGCGAGGCGAACTTCTGCAAATAGCGCGGCACGGTGAACATCACCGTCGGCGCGACCTCGAACAAAGTCGCTGCGAAATCCTCCGGGTCCTCGCCGAAATGCGGCACCAGTTGCGACATCAACGGCAGGGTGATGGCGACGTCGCGGCCGAGCACATGGCACATCGGAAGATAGACGACAGTGCGATGCGGCTTCTCGTGCAGCGTCGGATAGTGCGCAATCACGGTGTCGGTGGCGGCGAGATGCTTGCCGTGGCTGACCAACGCGCCCTTCGGATGACCGGTGGTGCCGGACGTATAGACGATGAAGGCGGGGTCGGCCGGTGAAAGTCCCGCCAGTTTCTTTTCGAGCCAGGCCGGGTCGGGCTTCTCCACCGCGGCAAGCAGATCCGTAAATCGGTGCAGCTTCTCCTGCGCGTAGCCGAACATCGCGGAATCGTCGAGCACGACGATCGCGCGCAGATCCGGCAGCCGGTCGGCGATAGGCAGAATCTTGTCGACATATTCCTGGTCTTCGGCGATGAACACGCAGGCGCCGCCGTCGCGCATCTGGTATTCGACCTCGGCGGGCGCTGCAGTCGGATAGATTCCGTAAGTGATGGCGCCGAGCGATTGCGCGGCGAGATCGCAGATCATCCACTCTTCGCAGACATCGCCCATGATGGCGACGCGCTCGCCGCGCGCGATGCCGAGGTCCTGCAGCGCGCGCGCCGCGTGCGCAACCGACGCCGCATAGTCGCGCCAGCGGCGCTCGCGATAGATACCGAAATGCTTGGAGCGGAAGGCGACCGAATCCGGCATCGCTCGCGCCCGCTCGCACAAAAGGTGCGGAGCGGTGGTGCGGCGTAGCCTGTCGCGATCGACCGTGACGGTCATCGTGCGCTCTTCCCGCGCTGGCTCAGCAGAATTCTATAGCTCTATCGAATTCCATATCGGCGCGCGCGTCAAGCAACGCCGGCGTTCAGCGGCGTTTCCGCCGCGCCGTGGGGCGTTTGCCCATCCCGTCGGTCACCAGACGCGCGAATTCCTCGGCAATGTCCCTCACGTCGATATTTTCCTTGCGCTGCCAACTCGATGCCGCATTGCACATGCCGAGTATGGCCAAAGTTGCCAGGCGCACGTCGAGATCGGCGCGAAATTCGCCTTTGGCGACGCCTTCCTTGATGACGTCCTCGAAGATGCGCTCGAGCCCGCGCGACCAGCGGCCGATGCGGCGGCGGCTTTCGCGCGGCAGATGCTGGCGCTCATTGAGGAATACCTTGACGAAATCGGCCCGGTCGACCAGCGGGGACAGGTGGGACTCGATCAATGAAATCAGCCGTTTTCTTGCGCTTCCCGGCCGTGCTGCGATCGTCTTGGCGGCCTCGAAGAAGCCCTCGACGCCCCTGAGGCAGACGAGCTCCAGCGCCGCCTCCTTCGACGAGAAGTAATAGTAGAGGCTGGCCTGCCGGATACCGAGTACGTCGGCAATGTCCTGCGTGGTGGCGCCATGAAAGCCGCGCTCGGCGAAGACGCGTGCGGCCGCATCGATAATCTGCGGGGCGCGCCGGCGCTGGCTGGCGTTGCGCCGGGTCGACGGCATTGCGAGAACGTTCATTCCGGTCGCTCGCGTCGGACAATTCCGAAGGACGCGGAGATTGTCGCATGCTTTCGCCAGGGAGGCCATTGTCTTCTGCCGTGCCGGCGATCTACAGTCTACCTATTGGACTATAGAATTTTCAGGAGACCGCGTGCATGAGTGCCGCCGCCAAAGGCCGACCGCCGTTCCGCGCCGATCACGTCGGCAGCCTGCTGCGCCCTGCGGCGCTGCGGCAGGCCTTCCGCCGCCATGCCGCCAGGGAGATCGGCGACGCCGAGTTCGGCAAATTGCAGGACCAGTACATCCGCGACGTCGTCGCGATGCAGGAGCAGGTCGGGCTTAAGGTCGTGTCCGACGGCGAATTCCGCCGCGGCTCGTATTGGGGACGCTTCGTCGAGCGTACCGACGGCTTCGCCATCAAGCCCGCCTCGTTCAAATTCCGCAACGACGCCGGCCACGAAGTCGAGTTCACGGCGCCCTACGCCACGAAAAAGATCAAGCGGCTGCAGCCGCTGGCGCTCGACGAATACATGTTCCTGCGCGGCGTGACCAAACTGACCGGCAAGATCACCCTCCCCGCGCCCTCGACCATGCATTTCTACCGCTGCAACGATTTCGCCGACCGCGCGGCCTATGCCGATGTCGATTCATTTTTCGCCGATCTTGCCAAAGTGTTCCGGCAGGAGATCACCGAGCTCGCCAAGGCCGGCTGCCGCTACGTGCAGCTCGACGAGGTCGCCGTCGCGCTTCTGTGCGATCCCGCCATCCGTGACGAGATCAAGCGCTCGGGCAGCGAGCCCGATGTTCTCGTTGATCTCTACATCAAGAGCATCAACGATGCCGTCGCCGAATGCCCCGCGGACGTGGTCATCGGCGTGCATATGTGTCGCGGCAACTTCAAGGGCCACTATCTTGGCGCGGGTGGCTACGAGTCGGTCGCCGAGCGCTTTTTCGCTGGCAGCAATGTGAACCACTTTTTGCTCGAATATGACACGCCGCGCGCCGGCGATTTCGCGCCGCTGCGTTTCGTGCCGAAGGACAAGGGCGTGGTGCTGGGCGTGATCAGCTCGAAGACGCCGGTGCTGGAAAGCCTCGATACGCTCAAGCGCCGTGTCGACGAAGCGACCCGCTACATCGATCTCGACCGGCTGGCGATCGGCCCGCAATGCGGATTTGCCAGCACGGTTGCCGGCAATCCGGTCACCGAAGACGATGAGCGCCGGAAGCTGGCGCTGGTTGTCGCAGCGGCA
>DATBTC010000068.1:0-8828 GCA_036559465.1 Xanthobacteraceae bacterium | reverse complement strand
GGCGGCATCATGGCCAAGCGCGACTATTACGAAGTCCTCGAGATCGCCCGCACCGCGAAGGACGAGGAGATCAAGGCCTCGTTCCGCAAGCTCGCCATGGTGTGGCACCCCGACAAGAATCCGGGCGATACGGCCTGCGAGCATCGCTTCAAGGAAATCAACGAAGCCTATGACGTCCTGAAGGACGATCAGAAGCGCGCGGCTTATGATCGTTTCGGCCACGCCGCCTTCGAGCACGGCGGCGCGGGCGCGGCGGCCGGCTTCGGCGGCGATTTCGTTTCCGCCTTCCACGATATTTTCGACGACCTGTTCGGCATGGGCGGCCGGCGCGGCCGCGGCCCCGGCCGCGAGCGCGGCGCGGACCTGCGCTACAATCTGGAGATCACGCTCGAGGAAGCCTACGCGGGCAAAACCGCGCAGGTGAAGCTTCCCACCAGCGTCACCTGCGAAGTCTGCTCGGGCTCCGGCGCCAAGGCCGGCACCCAGCCGGTCACCTGCCGCTCGTGCGGCGGCAGCGGCCGCATCCGTCACGCCCAGGGCTTCTTCACGCTCGAGCGCGCCTGCCCGACCTGCCAGGGCCGCGGCTCCGTCATCGAGCAGCCCTGCACCAATTGCGGCGGCGCCGGCCGCATGACCAGGGAACGCACGCTCGAGCTGCACGTGCCGGCCGGCGTCGAGGACGGCACCCGCATCCGGCTCGCCGGCGAGGGCGAGGCCGGCCTGCGCGGCGGCACCGCGGGCGATCTCTACATATTCCTCTCGCTGGCGCCGCATCCGATCTTCCAGCGCGAAGGCGCCGACCTGCACTGCCGGGTGCCGATCTCCATGGTGACGGCGGCGCTCGGCGGCGAGTTCGAAGTGCCGACTGTCGACGGCGGCAAGAGCCGCGTGAAGGTTCCCGAAGGCACGCAAACCGCCAAGCGCTTCCGGCTGCAGAACAAGGGTATGCCGGTGCTGCGCTCCAAGGCGCGCGGCGACATGTATGTGCAGGTCGCGGTCGAAACACCGCAGAAGCTCAACAAGCGCCAACGCGAGCTGCTCAAGGAATTCGAGAGCCAGAGCTCGAAGGAAACCCAGCCGGAAACCAGCGGCTTCTTCACGCGGGTGCGCGAGTTCTTCGACGGACTGAAGGATTGATTCAGCCTGAAGCTTGACCGCGCCTCGCGCGCGGGAGTAACGCCTTGTATCCCGCTCTCACCCGGGTGATGCTTTTCCCATGTTGGAGCCCGTGAGCTCGAAAAAGCCGCGGCTTCGTCTGAACGACGAGGTCCGGTTCCTGTCCTCCTGGCTGCAGGACCCGCTCCGCATGGGAGCGATCTCGCCCTCGGGTCCCGAGCTTGCGCGCGCCATAGCCGCCGAGGTGGATCTGAGCATCCCCGGCCCCATCGTCGAACTCGGCCCGGGCACCGGCGCCTTGACCACGGCGCTGCTCGCCCGCGGCATCGCGCCCGAGCGGCTGGTTCTGGTCGAATACAATCCGCAATTCTGCGAACTTCTGAAGAAGCGCTGGCCGGGCATCAATGTCGTGCGCGGCGACGCCTATCGACTGCGCCAGACGCTTGCCGACGTTGTGCCCGGAACGTTCGCGGCCGTCGTCTCGGGTCTGCCGCTCTTGACCCGGCCCTTGATCGCACGCGTGCGATTGCTCGAGACCGCGTTTCGCCTGCTTTCCCCCGGCGCCCCCTTCATCCAGTTCAGCTATGGCCCGGTGGCGCCGATCCCGCCGCGACCGGGCCGCTATGCGATCGGCTCTTCGCCGCGCATCTGGCGGAATTTTCCACCGGCCCGGGTCTGGGTCTATCGCAGTGCGCGCTGAAGCGCGCCGCGCCGCCGGCCAATGTCAGTGCCACGTATTCTCGTTTTCGCCGGCTCGATCCGCACCGGATCATTCAGCGCGCAGCTCGCAGCGTTGGCGCTCAAAGAGTTCGTGCGTATGGATGTGGAGGCCAGTTTGATCTCGCTTGCCGACTATCCGATGTCGCTGTTCGACGCCGATCTCGAAGCGAAGTCGGGCGTCCCGGTGGCGGCCAGGAAGCTGCACGACATGATGCTTACGCACCGCGGCATTTACATCGCGACGCCCGAATACAACGCCTCTCTGCCGCCGCTCTTGAAGAACACCATCGACTGGCTTTCGCGCATCCGCGACACCAAGAGCCCGTTCAAGCAATGCGTGTTCGCGCTGGGCTCGACTTCGAACCGCTTGGGCGGCGGCTATCGCGCGCTGATGGCGCTCCGACAAGTGCTGGAACTGGGCCTCGGCGCGCTCGTCATCCCCGAGCAGGTGACGGTGCACGAAGCCGCATACGCCTTCGACGACGCCGGCGATCTCAAGGAAGAGACGCTTGCGAAAATGCTGAGAAAATCCGTGCAACGCCTCGTGACGCTCGCCAACGCAGACCTTTGAGGGAATCGTGGCTCTATCCGCCCGCGACCGCCTGATCGTAGCCCTCGACTTGCCGAGCGTGGCGCAAGCTGAGAAGGCGGTCGCCGACCTCGGCGATGCGGTTTCCTTCTACAAGGTCGGCTATGAGCTGGTGCTTGCCGGCGGGCTCGATTTCGCGGCCGGGCTCACCCGCTCCGGTAAGAAGCTTTTTCTCGATCTAAAACTGCACGACATCGCCAACACCGTGTCCAGCGCGACCGAGCGCGCCGCTGCACTCAGCGCAACGTTCCTTACCGTCCACGCCTTCCCGCCTACCATGAAGGCGGCGGTCGAAGGCCGCGGCAAGAGCGGCTTGAAGTTGCTTGCGGTCACGGTGCTGACCTCATGGAACGACGCCGACCTGAAAGAATCGGGCTACGGCATCGGCGTGCGCGATCTCGTGCTGCGCCGAGCCGAGCAGGCCGCCGTGCTCGGCATCGACGGGCTGGTCGCGTCGCCGTTAGAGGCGGCCGAACTTCGGCGCGCGGTCGGCAAATCCATGCTGATCGTGACGCCGGGCGTCCGGCCCGAGGGCGCTGCGGCCGGCGACCAGAAGCGGGTGATGACGCCCGCCGCCGCGATCAAGGACGGGGTCGATCACATCGTGGTTGGCAGGCCGATCATCGAGGCGAAGGATCGTAAAGCCGCCGCACAGGCCATCGTCGCCGAGATCGAATCCGCGTTGAAATAGGGAGAACACAATGCCCAAGGGCTACTGGATCGTCCGCGTCGATGTTGCCGATCAGGAGAAGTACAAGGCCTATATCGCTGCCAATGCCGCGCCACTCAAGCAATATGGCGCCCGCTTCCTGGTCCGTGGCGGCAAGTACGAAACCGTCGAAGGCGGTAGCCGCACCCGCAACGCGGTGATTGAGTTTCCGACCTATCAGGCGGCGATCGATTGCTGGAAATCCCCCGGCTACCAGGCCGCGATCAAGCTGCGCCGGGATGTCTCCACCATCGATCTGATCGTGATCGAGGGCTATGAAGGTTCTCAACCCTGATTTTGGGTTCTGCTTCCCCCGCCTGACCCCGCGCGTTATACCGGCGCAGCTCAGGTGGTTTCCATGGACGATATGCGACTAATCATCGCCGGTGCCGGTGGCCGTATGGGCCGCACGCTGGCGCGCGCGATCCTTGAGACGCCGGGCTTCGTGCTCGCCGGCGCGGTCGATCGCGTCAATACACCCGGCTTCGGCGAGGACGTCGGCACGCTCGCGGGTCTTCCGCCCTGCGGCATCAAGGTGACCGGCGATCCCACGCCGCTCGTCGCCGATGCCGAAGGCATTGTCGATTTTACCGCTCCCGCCTCGAGCGTTGCGCTCTCCGCGATCGCGGCCCAGGCGCGCATCGTGCACGTGCTCGGCACCACGGGCCTCACGCACGTCGATGACACCAAGATCGAGGCTGCCGCCCGCAACGCCGTCATCATCCGCTCGGGCAACATGAGTCTGGGTGTTAATCTCCTGGCCGCGCTCACCAAGCGCATCGCCAAGACGCTGGGTACGGATTTCGACGTCGAGATCGTAGAAATGCACCACAACAAGAAGATCGACGCGCCCTCCGGCACCGCGCTGATGCTGGGTCGCGCCGCAGCGGAAGGTCTCGGCGTCGATCTTGCCAAGCATTCGGCGCGCGCCCGCGACGGCGAAGTCGGCGAGCGCAAGCGCGGCGATATCGGCTTTGCCACACTGCGTGGCGGTACAATGATTGGCGATCATTCGGTGATCTTCGCCGGGCCTTACGAGCGGATCGAGCTCAAGCACGTCGCCGAGGACCGCATGCTGTTCGCGCGCGGCGCGCTGGTCGCCGCCCGCTGGGGCCGCGGCAAGAAGCCGGGGATTTATTCGATGGCCGACGTGCTTGGCCTGACCGATTTCTGAGCGGGTTCGCCGATGACCGAACGCCTGCTCGTGCTCGTCCGCCACGGCCAAAGCGAGTGGAATCTCAAGAACTTGTTCACCGGCTGGCGCGACGTGGACCTGACCGAGCAGGGCATCGCCGAAGCGCGCACGGCCGGAAAGAAGCTGAAAGCGCAGGGCATCCGTTTCGACGTGGCGTTCACCTCAGTGCTCATTCGCGCCCAGCGCACGCTCGATCTGGTGCTCGAAGAAATGGGCCAGACGAAAATTCCGGTCTTCAAGGATCAGGCCTTGAACGAGCGCGACTACGGCGATCTCGTCGGCCTGAATAAAGACGACGCGCGCAAAAAATGGGGCGAGGAACAAGTACACAAGTGGCGCCGCTCCTATGATGTCGCCCCGCCCGGGGGCGAGAGCCTGAAGGACACGGTCGCCCGCGCGCTACCCTATTTCGTTCAGGAGATCCTGCCGCGCGTGTTGCGCGGCGAGCGCACCTTGGTCTCCGCGCATGGCAACTCATTGCGCGCGCTAGTGATGGTGCTGGAGCGGCTTTCGCCCGAAGGAATCCTGAAGCGGGAGCTCGCGACCGGGGTGCCGATTCTCTACCGGCTCAATGCCGACTCGACCGTGGCCGAGAAGGTCGATCTCGCCGCTTGAACGCGTCCTACCTCCCAGCCGAGCATCGCGCGCTTCCTGGTCAAGCCCCAGTGATAGCCGGTGAGCGCGCCATTGGCGCCGATCACGCGGTGACACGGCACCACGAACGAGACCGGATTTTTTCCGACCGCCGCCCCCACCGCGCGCGCCGCCTTGGGCCGGCCGATGGTCTGCGCCACTTTTCCATAGGTCGAAGTGTGGCCGAGCGGGATCGTGAGCAATGTTTCCCAAACGCGCACTTCGAAATCGGTTCCGATCAAGACGATGCGCAGTGGTTGATCCTTGCACCATAGGCCGGGCTCGAAGACGCGCCGGGCATAGGGAAGCGTGTGGGCCTTGTTCTCGACCAGACGTGCGTTCGGCCAGCGGCCGCGCATGTCCTCGAGTGCCGCCAGTTTGCTCTTGTCGGCGAACGCGAGCCCGCACAGGCCGCGCTCGGTTGAGAGCACCAGCGCGGTTCCAAACGGCGAGGGATGGAAGCCATAGGAAATCGTCATGCCCGCGCCGCCGGTCTTCCATTCACCCGGCGACATGGCCTCATGCACCACGAACAGATCGTGCAGCCGGCCTGGACCGGAAAGGCCGAGCTCGAAGCTCGCTTCGAGCAAGCTCGGCGTCTCGCGCAGGATCTGCCGCGCGTGGTCGAGCGTCACGGCCTGCAGAAATTCCTTAGGTGTGAGGCCGCACCAGCGGCGAAAGAGTTCCGTCAGCGCCCGCGGGCTGCTGCCGACCGCATGCGCGATCGCGTCAGCTTCAGGCTGGGCGCGGAAATGCTCCGAGACATAAGCGATCGCCTGCCGCACGGTTTCGTAATCCTCGGCGGCGGTCTTCAGCGGCGAGAAGTGCGGGGTGTCGGTTGCGAGCATGGTTTGCATGGACCGTAGAAATCAGATCGGCGCTGGCAGCGCCACCCGATTCCGCCTCAGCGCCGGGCTACAGCGAGCGCGCCGGCAAGCGCGTTGGAAAGCTCTTCCTTGTGCATCGGCGGCAGGAAGGCGCCGATAACCAGCGGCACACCCTTGGAAACTAGCGCCACCCGCGTCACCCCGGAAAGCTCGTCGCGCGAGGTTTCGAGCCGCACCCAGCGCGGATTGAAGCGCTCTTCGCGCGCCTGGCCCTTGGCCGAGACCTGACGCACCAGAAGCAGATTGGGCGTGACCCGGATTTCCTCGAAAGCGCGCGCGGCCCGGTAATTGGCCCGAAACGCGAGATAGACCAAGAGCACATCGAGCCCCAGAAAGCCGAATACCGGCCAGGCGCCGATCAGCAGGAACGCGATACCCGCGGCGAAACTCGCACTCGCCAGCACGGCCATGAGCACGATGAAGCCCAAGCGGCCGAGCGAGCGATAGGGCGCAAGCGTCGCAGAATAGAGCGTGGGCTCGTCTTGCTCGTTGCTTTCCAGCATGGCTCCTCACTATAGGGGAAGCATGGCGGGAAAAAAGCGGGCAACTCCGGGCAAGCCGAAAAGGGCCGCTAAGGCCCGCGCCCCGCGTCCAGCGCCCCGGCGTATCAAGCCCCCGTATCTCAAACCATGGAGTGCAGCCGAGGTGGTGGAAGCGTTTTCGCGTTTCTCGCGCGCCGAACCCGAGCCCAAGGGCGAGCTCCAGCATCGAGACCCTTACACGCTGCTCGTGGCAGTTGTGCTCTCGGCGCAAGCGACTGACGCCGGCGTGAACAAGGCGACGCCGGCTCTATTTGCTGCAGCCAATACGCCGGCAAAGATGGTGGCGCTCGGCGAGGAGAGGGTGCGCGATTACGTAAAGACCATCGGTCTGTTTCGCGGCAAGGCGAAAAATATCATTGCACTCTCCGAGCGCTTGCTTGCCGAGCACGGTGGAGTGATTCCGCGCACACGCGCGGCGCTCGAGGCGCTGCCCGGCGTCGGCCGCAAGACCGCCAATGTCGTGCTCAACATTGCCTTCGGCGAGCCCACGATCGCTGTCGATACCCATCTGTTCCGGGTAGCCAATCGCACCGGCTTGGCGCCCGGCAAGAATCCCTTGGAGGTGGAACTGGGGCTTGAGCGCGCGATCCCGGATCGCTTCAAGCGCCACGCGCATCACTGGCTGATCCTGCACGGGCGTTACGTCTGCAAAGCGCGCAAGCCTGAATGTGCGCGCTGTCTTATCAGCGACCTCTGCCGCTGGCCGGAGAAGACTGTCTAGCTTAGATGGCGCGTTCCGGCGGCAAGATCTCGCGCGTGGGGTAGAGGCGCTTGTGCAGGCGCGTCATGAAAGCGGTCGCGAATACCGGCGTGATCAGGTTCAGCACCGGCACCGCGACGATGCCGGCGATCATGAATCCGGCAATGAAAATTTGCACCGCATGACGCCGCCGCAAGGTTCGCGCCTCCACGACTGAACGGTGGCGCATGGCGGCGAGCTCGAAATATTCCCGGCTTAGGAGATACGCATTGGCGAAGAAGAAGATCGCGATATTGATGCCGGGCACCAAGAGCAAAAGCAGTGCCAGGAAATTGACCGCCAGCACGATTCCGAAGAATTTCGCTGAGATAACAATGGATTGCACGAGCGGCAGCGGACGGCCGGGCGGATCGGCCGGGAAATTCGTGCGCTCGACGTGCTCGGCAATGTCGTCGACGAAGAACGCTGCGACCAGCGAGGTAATCGGCGGCACCAGAAAGATCGCGCCGGCGAAAATCCCGAGCCCCGCCACGATTGCAAGCGCTGTCTCGAATATCCCCGGCAGCTGGAACAGGTTGGTGAGCAGGCCGTGCAGGATCGTGCCCAGCACCACGAGCAACAGCAGCGTGAGCCCGATCGCCTTGAACAGAATCCGCCGCAAGGGCGGCGAGAAGGTTTCGGCGAAGGCGGCGAATGCGTCGACGATCATCGCCGACGCTTACGATCCGTTCGCTGAAATGTCGAGGGCGTTCTCCGGCGCGCAGCTAGAGCGTCAGCGCGTTCTCGCGCTCAGATCTTGCGCGGGAGCCGACGGCGGGAGTTCCGCGGCCGGCCGCCGCTAAAGGGCGGGGCGCTTGGGCGCGCTCCCCCTCCGGCGGCATTGGCAGGTTCGCCCAGCGCAGCTTCCGGTAGTTGAAGCCGGTTTCGATTGTGGGCTTGATGATCGCGAAATAGGGCGAGATGTCGAAATCGCGCGGCGTATAGAGCGAGTAGTGACGGATGTGCAGGATTTCGCGCCGCGTCTCCTTGCTCACGATCCGTTCGATGCGCGGCAGGATCGGGTAGCGCACCGATTCGAATGCCTGCGCGAGCAGGGTCGAACAAATCGCCTTGGTCGGCACGCCCGAACCGAGCGCGATCATGCGCCGGCGCCAGCGCTGCGGCACGGGCAGCGGCACCAGATAGCGGATGAGATCCACGATATTCTTTACATCATATTCGTAGCCGAGCCGGTCGAGCATGTAGCGGCAGACCTTGGCGCGGTCGCGCTCGGTGAGGCCGACAGGGCGGCAAATGCGGGTGTGGAAAATCGCGTATTTGGAGAGCGGCGCCGAGATGGCACCCTCTCCGAGCAGCACTTCGATCAGAACGTGCGGTTCGCCCGCTTCCGTCTTCTTGCCCATCACGTCGCCGACATAGAGCGCCGCGTGCGACCAGGTCGATTGCGTGAGATACTTGATCACGCCGGAGAGACGGCTATTGCCCTCGATCAAGAGCACATCGCCGGGCATCAGCGTATGCTCGAGCGCATGGATATCGCTCGGCGTATAGGGCTCGTAACCCGGCGAGGGCTGTTCCAGATAGCGGACGATCCGCTGCCCGACGAAGTCGAAGAAACGCGCACCCATTCCTGGAAACGTCCCCGAGCCGGCGTGGCTCGTCCCTGTAGAAGTCCCGCATATGCAGTTTATGCCGATCAAGTTTCCGCAAAGTTCACAGGCTTGCGCCGGACACGCT
>DATBTC010000067.1:0-2525 GCA_036559465.1 Xanthobacteraceae bacterium | reverse complement strand
TCGGGCCCAGGCTGAAAAGCGCCGCGCTCGTGGGGTTTTGGTTCGGTTTCGGCTATTTCCTGGCGGGGCTCTACTGGATTGCCGAGGCCTTTCTGGTCGAGCCCTGGCGCCACGGCTGGCTGATCCCATTCGTCATGACGGCGATGCCGTGCGGCATGGCGCTGTTCTTCGCCGCGGCCGCGGCACTCGCCATAGCATTGTGGCTGCCGGGCGCCGGCCGGGTGTTCGCGCTCGCCATCGCGCTTGGCCTTGCCGAGTATGCCCGCGGCCATGTGCTGACCGGACTCCCCTGGAATCTGATCGGCTACGGCCTGCTCGCCACCGTGCCCTTGATGCAGATCGCTGGCTTGCTCGGGGTCTATGCGCTGAGCCTGCTCGCGGTCCTGTTATTCGCCAGCCCCGCCGCCCTGTTCGCGCCGTCAGGGTCCCGACTCGGCGGGGGCATAGGTAGCGCGGCGCTCGCTGGCCTGCTCGTCACATTGCTGGGGCTTGGCTATGTGTGGGGCGAGCGCAGGCTCGCCTCGGCCGCATTTGACAGCACCGGAGTCCGCCTGCGCATCGTTCAGGCCAATGTCGATCAGGCCGAGAAATGGCGGCCGGAGAATAGCGTCGAGATCTTCAACGAGTATCTCGAGCTGACCAAAGCCGGCGGTCTCGAAAACATCGGCATCGTGATTTGGCCGGAGACGGCGGTGCCGTTCCTGCTCGCCGACGCGCCCGACGCGTTGTCGGCCATCGGCGGCGTGCTGCCGCAAGGAACCTCTCTGCTGGTGGGGTCAGGGCGGCTGGTCGAGGAGAGCGACGCGCCGGGCGAGCCGATCGCCGACCGCATCTATAACAGCCTGCTGGTGGTCGACGATCAGGGCGGCGTCATCGGCAGCTACGACAAGATCCATCTCGTCCCGTTCGGCGAGTACCTGCCCTTTCAGAGTTTTCTCGAAAGTCTCGGCATCATGCAACTCACCGGCGTGCGCGGCGGCTTCGCGGTCGGCAAAGGGCCGCGGCTGCTCGCCGTGCCGGGCGCCCCGCCGGCCAGCCCGCTGATCTGCTACGAGATCATCTTCCCCGACGAGGTCACCGACCGCGCGGCGCGGCCGGGCTGGTTCATTAACATCACCAACGATGCCTGGTTCGGATCGAGTGCGGGCCCCTATCAGCACTTCCATCAGGCGCAGGTGCGCGCCATCGAGCAGGGATTGCCGGTCGCCCGCGCCGCCAATACCGGCATCTCCGCGGTGATCGATCCTTACGGACGAATTCTCGCCGAGATCGGTCTCGGCGAGAGAGGCGCGATCGACGCCGACTTGCCCAAAGTGGGCCCGCAGACTCCGTTCGTGCAGTTCGGAACCATTCTCGAAATCTCGGTGTTAGTACTTGCGCTGGCCGGTTGGCTCGCCTGTCGCGTGCACTCATTTCGGCCGCACCGTTAACCGACCTGGGACAAATGCACTGTGCGGCTCTAGTATGCTTGACGGGCATAAACCGCACCCCTATGAACGTCGACCGGGGGAGACATTTCTCATCAACGCAGCAATTTCGTTTCTCCTTTTTGGATCCCATGACCATCACGAGTGAGCGAATGGCAGGCAAGAAGCCTAACCCGGTTGATACGCATGTCGGAAGTCGGGTTCGATTGCGCCGAATGTTGCTTGGCATGAGTCAAGAGCGTCTCGGCGACAGTATGGGACTGACGTTTCAGCAGGTACAAAAATACGAAAAGGGCGTGAACCGCATTGGCGCCAGCCGGCTGTACCAAATCTCAAAAATTCTCGATGTCCCTGTTCAGTTCTTCTTCGAGGAAGCGCCACATATCGGTGACGGAGGTCCGGCGCGCGGCATGGCCGAGGCCGACTCCGAAGCTTTCATCCTCGAATTTCTCAACAGCCGCGAAGGACTTGAGCTGAACCGCGCCTTCGTCAAGATTGGCGACGCCAAAGTCCGCAAGAGCGTCGTCGACCTGGTGCGAGCGCTGAGCGCGAGCAGCCGCACTCCTTAAATCGAAAATCGGTTGAGAGCCGGCTTGACCTCCGGCCCAATGGTTGTAAGAACCGGGCGCGTTCCAGGCCGCCCGGCCATCCTTCTTTGAACAGGGAGTGCACCGTGTCGCGCACGAACTACCTCTTCACCAGCGAGTCGGTCTCCGAGGGCCATCCCGACAAAGTGTGCGACCGCATCTCGGACGCGGTGGTCGATCTCTATCTCGCCGCCGACCCCCTGTCGCGGGTGGCGATCGAGACGCTGGTGACCACCAATCGTATCGTCATGGCGGGGGAGGTGCGCGGACCCGAGACCGTGACGCCCGAGCTGATCGAGGCGGCGGCGCGCCGCGCGGTGCGCGAGATCGGCTACGAGCAGCAAGGCTTCCATTGGAAGAACGCGGAATTTCAATATTACGTGCATGAGCAATCCGCCGACATCGCGCTCGGCGTTGATGCCGATGCCGACAAGCAGAAGGAAGAAGGCGCCGGCGATCAGGGCATTATGTTCGGCTTCGCCTGCCGCGAGACCGAGCCGCTCATGCCCGC
>DATBTC010000066.1:0-34693 GCA_036559465.1 Xanthobacteraceae bacterium | reverse complement strand
GCGCGGAGCTGAAGCGAGCACTCGACCAGGGCGCCGAGCATCTTTCGCTCTATCAGCTCACCATCGAGGACGGGACGCCTTTCGCCGCGCTGCATCGGACGGGAAAACTCAAGGTCCCCGACGCGGAGACAGCGCGCGCGCTGTGGGACACCACACAGGAAACCTGCGCCGCCGCGGGTTTTCCGGCGTACGAAATCTCGAACCACGCCCGGCCCGGGGCGGAGTCGCGGCACAATCTGGTTTATTGGCGCTACGGCGAATATGCCGGCGTCGGGCCCGGGGCGCACGGCCGCATCGACCAGGAAAACGGGCGCTTCGCGACCGAAACCGAACGCCATCCCGAATCCTGGCTCCAGCGCATCGAGCGGGAGGGCCACGGGCTCATCGTGAATGAGCCCTTGAGCACGCCGGAGCAGGCTGACGAATTTCTGCTGATGGGGTTGCGGCTCAGCGAAGGCATCGATCGCGCGCGCTATGCGCGGCTCTCGGGCCGGCCGTTCGATCCGGCGCGCGTCGAGGTGCTTGAGCGCGAAGGCCTTATCGAAATCGTGGGCGAGCGGTTGCGAATTTCCGGCGCGGGCTTCCCAGTGCTAAACGCGATCGTCGCCGATCTCGCGGCCTGAGCGTCAGAGCCCGGGGCCGCTGAAGCTCTTGGGCGATGGGCTGATGACGCGCGCCGCGTTGCCGCGAATTTCGAACACCGCGAGCCCGCGCTCCGAAGTGCCGTCGGCCTTGAAGCGGAACACCCCGTCGATGCCGGCGAAGCCTGACGGATTCGCCAGCGTCTCGGGCGAGAAGCGCCCGGGCCCCTGCGACTTCACCAGCGCGGCGATCAACGAGACCGCGTCATAGGCAAGACTCGCCGTGCGCACCGGATCGCGTCCGAAGCGCGCCTTGTAGCGCTGCGCGAAGGCTTGATAGCCGGTGGCCTCGGGCGCGGCGAACCATGCGCCGGCGAGACCGGGATTGGAGAACAGCTTGGCGTCGTCCCACAGGCCGGTACCGATGAACTGCACGCGGCCAGGCTTGATGCCGTTTTGCGCCAGCAGCTGCAGGATTTGCGGCGTGGTGTCGGCGGAATCGGCGATGAATAGCGAATCGGCCCCGCGCAACGCGGCGGCGACGCGCTTGATCTGTTCGGTGAGCTGCGGCTTCTCGGCCGAGTAGCGCTCGAGCGCCACGACGCGGCCACGCTTCTCGGCCACCGTCTCCTGGAAGCGCGCCTCGACCACGCTGCCATAGGCATTGTCCGGCAGCAGCGCCACGAAAGAGCGCTTGTTCCTGGTGGCGGCGAAAGCGATGACGCGCTCGACGTCCGATTCCGGACTGAAGCTCAAGAGATAAATGCCCCGCCCGGCGACGCTGGCGTCGGTCGAAAACGCGATCATCGGGACGCTGCGGCCGCGCGTGACTTGACCCGCAGCCGCGACCGCGTGGCTGAACAGCGGTCCGATGATGATCTCGGCGCCCTCGGCGAGCGCCGCCTGGGCGGCGGCTTGCGCGCTCTGGGCAGAACCGCCATCGTCCTTGACGATCAGCTGGATATCCGGATTAGCGAATTCGGCGAGCGCCAGCTCGGCGGCATTGCGCATGGATTGCGCGACGATCCCGGCGTTCCCCGGTGCACTGAGCGGCAGAAGCAGCCCGACTCGGACACCGCCTGCGCCGATAGTGGCGGGTGCCGGGCCCGCGGCCGGTGCTTCGGCTGGTCCGCCGAAGGGCGAGCCGCTGCTGCTGAAGGGATTGAATTCGGGCAGCGAGCCCGAGCAACCGCCAGCGGTGAGCGCAAGCGCAGCTGCCGCGCCGGCAATCCACCGCGCGAATGCGCCCCCGTTTAAGCGGCTATCTTGGCGCATTCGCATGCGCATCGTTTGTTGATTCTCCGCGCGAACAGCCCCAGCGGCCGCAATCTGGGGCAGAGCCATGCCCGTGTCAAAGAAGCGTCACAAGAGCTGTTGCCGCGGCTTAGTGACGGGTAAGTTTGGAAAAATTTGGCCCGGCTCCCCGTCCATGTCTACCGACAACCAAATCAAGACCCAAGGCGCCGGCGCGGCACGGCTGGCGCCGGGACTCTATGTAGTGGCGACGCCGATCGGGAATTTGTCCGACATCACCTTTCGCGCACTCGAAACGCTGGGAGCCGCCGACCTCGTGCTGTGCGAGGACACGCGCGTAACGCGCAAGCTGTTCGAGCGCTACTCGATCAAAGCATCGCTGCTGGCCTATCACGATCACAACGCGGACACGGTGCGGCCTCGCGTGCTGGCAAAACTCGCCGAGGGTGCTGCGGTTGCACTGGTGTCGGACGCGGGCACTCCGCTGGTTTCCGATCCGGGCTACAAGCTTGTAGCCGCGGCGCTCGACGCGGGTCACCGCGTCTTTCCGGTTCCGGGCGCGTCGGCCGTACTCGCGGCGCTGGTCGCCGCCGGGCTGCCGAGCGACCGGTTCCTGTTCGACGGCTATCTCCCGGCCAAGTCCGGGCAGCGGCGGGCGCGGATCGAGGAGCTTGCCGCGATTCCGGCAACCTTGATCCTCTACGAGACCGGACCGCGGCTCGCCGCGAGCCTGGCGGCTCTCGCGGAAATTCTTGGGCACCGGCCGGCTTCGATCTGCCGCGAACTAACCAAACTGTTCGAGGAGACCCGTCGCGGCACGCTCGAGGAGCTCGCCGACCATTACGCAACGGCGGGCAGGCCCAAGGGCGAGATCGTGATCGTGATCGGGCCGCCCGAGGAACGCGCTCCTGACGCCGAGGATCTCGATGCACGGCTGGAGGCCGCGCTCGCGCGCTCCTCGCTCAAAGACGCGGTGGCAAGCGTCACCGCCGAGACCGGACTGAAGCGCAAACAAGTCTACGCCCGCGCGCTCGCGCTCGCGGGCAAGAGCGCCAAGCGGTGAAGAACGAACGCCCCACCCCCGACGCGCGCCGCACCAAGGCCTTCAAGCTGGGTGTCTCGGCCGAGGCGCGCGCGGCGCTTTATCTTGCGGCCAAGGGTTTCTGGCCGCTGGCCAAGCGCTGGAAGAGTCCGGCCGGCGAGCTTGATCTGGTGGTCAAGCGCGGGAAGCTCATCGTGTTCGTCGAGGTCAAGGCGCGGGCGCGGCTGGACCAGGCCGCCGAAGCCGTGTTGCCGCGTCATCAGCACCGTATCGTGGCCGCCGCCGGGGCCTGGCTTGCGGCCCACCCCGAACATGCGGGATACGACATGCGCTTCGACGCCGTGCTGATCGCACCCGGCCGGCTGCCGCAGCACATCGCCTCTGCTTTCGAGGCGGAATTCTAGGAGAAGCCTATGGCGCTGCGCGTCGCCGTGTTGATGGACCCGATCGAGAAGATCAAGATCGGGGGCGACTCGACGTTTGCGCTGCTACTGGAAGCGCAGGCGCGCAAACACGCGCTTTACTATTTCACGCCCGACAAGATGGCGATGCTGGACGGCCGCGTGTTCGCCACCGCGCGAGCGCTCACCGTGCAAGACAAAGAGGACGATTACTTTAAACTCGGCGACGGCAAGCGCGAAGAACTCTCTGCCTACGACGTGGTGCTGATGCGCCAGGACCCGCCCTTCGATCTCGCCTATATCTCGGCCACGCATCTCTTGGAGCGCATTCACCCCAAGACGCTCGTCGTGAACGACCCGGCCGAGGTGCGCAACGCGCCGGAGAAGATGTTTGTCACGGAATTTCCGGAACTGATGCCGCCGACCCTGCTCACGCGCGACCTCGACGAGATCAAGCGCTTCCGCACCACACACGGCGACATCGTGATGAAGCCCTTGTACGGCAAGGGCGGCGAGGCTGTGTTTCTGCTCAAGCGCGAGGATCTCAACTTCGGCTCGCTCTTCGATCTATTCAGCGCGACCTTCAAGGAGCCGTGGGTGGTGCAGAAATTCCTCCCCGCGGTGAAGGAGGGCGACAAGCGCATCATTCTGGTGGACGGCGAGTATGCCGGCGCCATCAACCGCGTGCCGGCGCCCGACGATCTGCGCTCCAACATGGTGCGGGGCGGCGTTCCCAAGGCTACGGAACTGACCAAACGCGAGCGGGAAATCTGCGCGCACATCGGCCCGTCGCTCAAGGAACGCGGGCTCTTGTTCGTGGGCATCGACGTGATCGATGGGTTTCTCACTGAGATCAACGTTACTTCTCCTACCGGCATCCGCGCGATCAAGAAGCTCGGCGGGCCGGATGTCGCCGCTCTGATCTGGGACAAGATCGAGCAGAAGCGCGCGAAGCGCTGAGCTATTCCGGCGGCCGGCGGGTATCCGTGCCGCAGCGGAAGCCCCGTACGAAGCTGTCCGCCAAAGTCCGCGCCCGCTTATTCGCGTCGGCGCGCGTGCCGTCCACGCTCGCGGCAAGGCAGGAGCGGCGCTTGCCCTCCAGCCGGAACAGCACGAGCTCGGGCCGGCACGGGCCGCCGATCGAGCGGCAGAGCTGGAAGCGCACGATGGTAGCGAACGGCTCTATCCGCCCGGCCTTGCGAGGCCCTCGCCATTCGATGGTGTTTTCGACCACCGCGAAGGTGAAGCGCTCGTCGTAAGTGTCGTCGGGCGCCGGCTCGTCCCCGAAGAAAATAGAGGACGAGTCCGGCTCATTCAGCCAGCGAACCGGAATACCCGCATAGCCTTGGCAAAGCGTCTCCAGCACCGGGTCCTCGTCGCCCACGACTTTGCACTTCTGGTAATCGTGCTTGGTGTAGGCATAATCGAACGGCTGCGCCCCGACCGACTGTGGGGTAAGCAATGCGAGGATCGCGATAGCGAATATCTTGTACATTGCTATGATCGCATGGACGCCAAACGGTAGACTGTCCCGCGTGCCAGCCGAATTCAATCCCGCCAGATTTATTCTCGCCTGTGCCATCGCGCTGGCAATGTCGGGCGCAACGCTGCCCGACGCCTGGGCCGCGGGGATTTGCCGCTTTCCCAAACAGCCGCCGGTGATTCTGAAGAATATGGGGCCGTGCAATTTCGACCCGGTGGAGCTGCGCTTCGCGGGCGATGCCGAGCAGCAAGCGCGCTGCCTGCTCTCGCCCGTACGCAAGATCGGCCACCTCGGACCGCCACTCGGAAGCCTGCCAGCCGTGTTCAAGGATCGCGTCGGCCGCGCGTCGGGTCTGCCCGCGCGCGAGGCGCTGCTCGCGCTCTTGCGCGAGGAAAACCTCGACAACCAATTCGGTGGCGAATTGTTGCTGCCGGTGGCCCGCGCGCGGGACAATGATCCTGAGGCGCCCTTGGCGCGCTACATGGTGATCCACGACACCAGCTCGCCGAACCTGCGCGGCCGACCCTGGCCCAAGGACATCGATCAGGATCGCTCAATCAACCAGCTCGCGCGCTATAGCTGTTCTAACAAAATCGAGCGGGCGCACGTCTTCATCAATCGCACCGGCGCGATGCTTTATCCGCACGACTTCGCGGTGCCCTGGCGCGCGACCAAGTTCGAGATGGCGGTGCAGTTCGGCACGGCGCTGAAGGGTCTGTTCCTGCACGTCGAACTCATCCAGCCGCGGCGGAGCGAGCCGCGGCGCGGCAGGAACAATGATTTCCAGGCGCCGCAGCCCGGCTTCACGCCGGCGCAATATGACCGGCTCGCGCTGGTCTATGCGATCGCCAGCGTGCGGGCGGGCGCGTGGCTCATTCCGGCGTTCCACGCGGTGGTCGACGAAGGCATCCGCAATAAGCACGACGACCCACAGAATTTCGAACTTGAAGCCTTCGCCGGGAGCCTGGAGCGGCTTATCCAGCGCTTAAAGCCTTGATCGATCATGTTCGTATTTTAACGGCGCCTGGAGCCTTACTTTCCCCGGGTCTGCTTTTTCGTCCGCCATAGGCCACCCTCCCCAGCGCCGGGAGAATGTCACGACCACCAACCTTGAGTCGATTACCCCGGGCTACATGCCCCAAGGGGATAATTGCGGGTTCTGAAGGTAGCCCGCACCATCGCCGACCTCGATGGCGCCGAGCGGATAGGCCGGCCGCACCTGGCCGAGGCCTTGGCCTATCGCGCGCTGAACGACCGGATCGCGATTGCAGCCTGATCGCTCGAAAGCGCTCCAATTCGTTAACGGATCGTAAACCAAGGGGCGCGAAACCAGCGCCCGCGCCGCCTCCCGGAATCCCCCTGTTAAGCCCGCAAATGGCACCTTGCCGCCTACGAACTAAGGGGGCGGCCATGCTCAAAACCGGGACAAGAACCGTCCGGGCTCAGGCGCGCGGCGAACACAGGCTTTCGGCACTACTCACGCGCCTCATCGTGCTGGCCGCAGCGCTCGCCTTCGCCTGCCTGCAGTTCTCCAGCGAAGCGCGTGCGCAGGAAGCGGCGCCGACGACCCCCTTCGACGCGATGGGTGATCTCGGCTTTGCCGGCATGCTGGCGGGACTACTGGTATTCGCGATCGTGGCGCTGTGGAATCATCATCGCACCAAGGGCGATTCCAGCGATCGACTAGCCACACTCGAAGCCGCACTCGAAGCGCGCGACGACAAGATCTGGGCGCTCGAGGAGCGGCTCGCCAACGCCAACGAACTGGTGGACGCCCAGGGCGACGTCGTGCTGCGCCAGGACGCTGATGGCCGCGTCACCCACGCGAGCGCCGCGGCCGCGGCCCTCATCGGCAAGAAGCCGAAAGATATCGTCGGCCAAACCGTGACGTTTCGGGTCATCGCCCAAAGCGAACGAGCGACGCTGGCCGACGGTTCGATCTGCTACGACCAGGAAATCCATACCAAGGACGGCTCACGCTGGATCGCATGGAAGGAAGCGGCGGTGCGCGACGACCTCGGCCGCATCAAGGAACTGCAACGAGTCGGCCGCGACGTCTCGGCCCGCGTCGCCGTCGAGCGCGCGCTCGCCGATGCGCGCACCAAGGCGGAAGCCGCAAGCCGCGCCAAGTCGCGCTTCCTCGCGGTCGTGAGTCACGAGGTGCGCACGCCCTTGAACGGGATCCTGGGAATGACCGGGCTCCTGATGGACACGCAGCTGTCGCCCGAGCAGCGCACATACGCGCAGGCGGTGAAGACATCGGGCCAAGCACTGCTCGGGCTCATCGAGGAGGTGCTCGATTTCTCCAAGATCGAAGCCGGCCGGCTCGATCTCGAATCGGTTCCGTTCGATCTCGTCAGCCTGGTCACCGTCGTGGTCGAGTTGATCGCGCCGCACGCGCAGGAAAAGGGCATCGAGATCGCCGCCGATTTCGACGACAAGCTGCCGCGGCGTGTCACCGGCGACGCCGCGCGGCTGCGGCAGGTACTGCTCAATCTCGCCGGCAACGCGGTCAAGTTCACCGATCATGGCGGCGTCGCCTTGGTGGTCGAGCGCGAGGATAGCGACCGCATCCGTTTCTGGGTCAGCGACTCCGGACCCGGCATCGGCGCGGACGCGCAAGCGCGCATTTTCAAGGAATTCGAGCAAGGCGACTCGACACTGGCGCGCCGCCACGGCGGCACCGGCCTCGGGCTGGCGATCGCCGCCCGTATCGTCGAAAAGATGGGTGGCGAGATTCAGCTGGAGAGCTCGACCGATGAAGGCTCGAACTTCACTTTCGTGATCGAACTGCCGGAAGTGGTCGATGCCAAGACAATGCAAAAGGCCCCCGATCTCAAGGGGCTGGAAATTCTGGTCGCCTCGCCCTCGCCGGTCGTCGGACCCCTGCTGGTGCGCCGGCTCAACGCCTGGCACGCCAAGGTCGTGATCGCGCCGGAAGCGGCGATCGCCAAAGCGATCATCCCCGAGCGCGAATGGGCCGCGGTGATCATCGACCGCGCCTTCGGCTTGGAGGCGACCGCGGAACTCGCGCGCCTGAGCCAGGACCATGCCGAGCATTGCCATGTGCTGCTCGGGCCGGCCGAGCGCGGCGAGCTCGCGACACTCAGGGAAGCCGGCTTCGACGGCTATCTGGTGAAACCGGTTCGCGCCGCCACGCTCGCAGCGCGACTTACGACGCCGGAACTGGCGCCGCCCCTGGTGCCGCAAAGCGGCGCCGAGGCGGATGCGGAAATGCCGGGCGGCCGCCGGCTCGCGATACTCGTGGCCGAAGACAACCAAATCAACGCACTGCTCGCACAAGCGATGCTCGCACGCCTTGGCCATGCGCCCACCGTTGTCTCTGACGGCGTATCGGCGCTGACCGCGGTGGCGACCGCGCACGCCATGGGCGCGCCCTATGACCTCGTGCTCATGGACCTGCATCTGCCGGGAATGGACGGGCTCGAGGCGACGCGGAAGATCCGCGAGCTTGGTGCTGCCGAGGGCGGCACGATTCCGATCGTGGCACTGACCGCCAATGCAGCAGTCGAAGATCATGAAGCCTGCCGCGAAGCCGGAATGAACGCGTTCCTGGTGAAGCCGATCGACCGCGAGCGGCTCGATCAGATCATCGCCGAGACCTGCGGCACGCGGCCGGGCGCCCTGGTGGGCCACGCGGCTTGAACTTCAGAGCTTCCTGAGCGCCACTTCGTCGACCAAGTGATTCTCGCTTTTGCGCAGGATCAGGCTCGCCCGCTGGCGCGTGGGCAGGATATTTTCGCGCAAATTGACGAGATTGATCCGCGTCCAGATCGAGATCGCAGTCTCGATCGCCTGTTTTTGGTCGAGCTTCGAATAGCGGTGGAAGTAGGATTTCGGGTCGCGGAACGAGGTCTCGTAGAGCCGCAGAAACCGCTCCACGTACCAGCGCTCCAGCACGGCCTCGTCGGCATCGAGATAGACCGAGTAGTCGAAGAAGTCGGAAACGAACGGGATCGCCTTGCCGTCCCTGGGTAGCCGTCCGGCTTGCAGCACGTTCAGTCCTTCGACGATCAGAATATCCGGCCGGTCGATTTCCACACTCTCGCCCGGCACCACGTCATAGACGTGGTGGCTATAGACCGGGGCGCGGGCCGGGCGGCGGCCGGCTTTGACGTCGGTGAGGAAGCGCAGCAGCGCCGACAGATCGTAAGATTCCGGGAACCCCTTCTTCTCCATCAAACTTTCGCGCTCAAGCACGGCGTTGGGCAGCAGGAAGCCGTCGGTGGTGATGAGATCCACTTTCGGCGTGTTTGGCCAGCGTCTGAGCAGCGCTTGCAGCACGCGCGCGGTCGTCGTCTTGCCGACCGCGACCGAGCCGCCGATGCCGATGACATAGGGAACCTTGACGTCCTCGGTACGAAGGAAGCGCCGCATGTCGCGGAAAAGCCTTTGCGCCGCGCCGACGTAAAAGGACAGCAGCCGCGAGAGCGGGAGATAAATCTCCTCCACCTCGTTCATCGAGAGCTGGTCGTTGAAGGCCTTGAGGTTGGCGACCTCGGCGGCCTTCAGCGTCATCGGCGTGTCTTCGCGCCGCGCCGCCCACTCGGCCCGCGAGAAGACGTGATAGGGCGAAAGCCCGTCGTCGGTGCGCTGCTCCATCGTGGTCCCGTTCAGCCCTTGCCGCGCGACGCTTTTTCCTCGAGGCCCGAGCGCGCGGTGCGCCGCTCGAGCTCCGTGAGCACGTCGGAAAGCGGAATGCCGCGCGCCTGCAGCAGCACGAGCAGATGGTAGAGCAGATCGGCGCTCTCGGCGACGAGCGCTTCGGGCTTGCCACCGACCGCGGCGAGAGTCGTTTCCACCGCTTCCTCACCGAGCTTCTTCGCGCATTTCTCGACGCCGGCGTCGAGCAGCTCCTTGGTATAGGAATTCGCGGCGCCAGAGCGCGAGCGCTCGGCGATGATTTTTGCCAGCTCTTCCAAAGTGAAAGCCATGGTTGCGAGCGGCCCTATCACGGATCGAGGCGCACGGGGAGACCGGCTTTGGCCATGTGCCGCTTGGCTTCGGCGATGGTGAATTCGCCGAAGTGAAAGATCGAGGCGGCAAGCACCGCTGTGGCGCCGCCGTCGCGAATGCCCTCGACCAGATGATCGAGTTTTCCAGCCCCGCCCGAGGCGACCACCGGCACGGGAACGGCGTCGGCCACGGCGCGGGTCAGCGCAATGTCGAAGCCGGATTTGGTGCCGTCACGGTCCATGGAAGTCAGGAGAATTTCACCGGCGCCAAGCGCTACCACTTCCTTGGCGTAGGCCACTGCATCGAGGCCGGTGGCGTTGCGGCCGCCATGCGTGAAGATTTCCCAACGATCCTTCTCGGCAGGCTTCGATACTTTCTTCGCGTCGATGGCGACCACGATGCATTGATCACCGAATTTCTCCGCCGCTTCCTTGACGAAAGCCCGCCGCTGCACCGCGGCCGTGTTGATCGAAACCTTGTCGGCGCCTGACGCAAGCAAGGTGCGCACATCTTCTACCGTGCGCACCCCGCCGCCAACGGTGAGCGGCATGAAGCAGGCTTCGGCGGTTCGTGTCACCACGTCGAGCAATATCGCGCGTTCCTCGTGGCTCGCGGTGATGTCGAGAAAGCAGAGCTCGTCGGCGCCGGCCGCGTCATAGGCCTTGGCCGCCTCGACCGGATTGCCGGCGTCGCGCAAATTGACGAAGTTGACGCCCTTGACGACGCGGCCGTCCTTCACGTCGAGGCAGGGGATGAGGCGGACCTTGAACATTTCAGGCCGCCTTCGCCGAGGCGATGAGCGCAAGCGCTTCTTTCGCATCCAGGCGGCCATCATAAAGCGCGCGGCCGGCGACGGCGCCGGAGAGTTTCTTCGCACGCGGCTGCAGGAGTGCGCGTACATCATCTAGCGAAGCGAAGCCCCCGGAAGCGATCACCGGAATCTTCACGGCGTCGGCCAGCGCGATGGTCGCTTCGAGGTTGAGGCCCTGCAACATCCCGTCGCGCTCGACATCGGTATAGATGATCGCCGCAATGCCGTTGTCCTCGAACAGGCGTGCGAGCTGCGCCGCCTCAAGCAATGTCTCCTCGGCCCAACCGGACACCGCGACCTTGCCTGCGCGCGCGTCGATGCCGACGGCGACCCGGCCAGGAAACTGTTTGGCGGCGGCTTTCACAAGATCGGGATCGCGCACGGCGGCAGTGCCGAGAATTACGCGAGCAACGCCCTCGCCAAGCCAAGACTCGATCGTGCCGAGGCTGCGGATGCCGCCGCCGAGCTGAACCGGAATCTTCACCGCCTTCAGGATTGCCGCGACCGCGAGCGCATTCACGGGCTTCCCGGCGAAGGCACCATCGAGATCGACGAGATGCAGCCATTCGAAGCCCAAGCTTTCGAACGCGCGGGCTTGCGCCGCCGGGTCGCGGTTGAACACGGTGGCGCGCGCCATGTCGCCCTGTTCGAGCCGCACGGCTTCACCGTTCTTCAGGTCGATCGCGGGAAAAAGGATCACGGCTTCCAGCGCAGGAAGTTCGAAAGCAGCGCCAAGCCCAGCTTCTGGCTTTTCTCCGGGTGGAACTGGGTGCCGGCCATGTTGGCGCGCGCGACCATCGCGGTGAGCGGTCCGCCATAGTCGGAGTCGGCGACGAGGTCATCCTGATCCGCGGGCGCGAGTTGATAAGAGTGCACGAAATAGGCGTGCAGGCCCTTGGGCCCGGTCGGGATGCCATCGAGCAACGGGTGGGCTTGGCGCGAATTCAGGGTGTTCCAGCCCATGTGCGGAATCTTGAGCGCGACATCCGACGGCTCGATGCGATCGACCACGCCTTTGATCCAGCCCAGCCCCTCGGTCACCACATATTCGCGGCCGCGCTCAGCCATGAGCTGCATGCCGACGCAAATGCCGAGGAAGGGCTTGCCTTTCGCGCGTACCGCTTCCGTCATGGCCGCGACCATGCCCGGCACCGCGTCGAGGCCGCGCTTGCAATCGGCAAACGCGCCGACGACGGGCAGCACCACGCGATCAGCGCGGCGCACCTGCTCCGGGTCGCGCGTCACCAGGATCGGCTCGTTCGCGCCGCTCTCGCGCGAGGCGCGTTCCAGTGCCTTGGCGGCCGAGTGCAGATTACCCGAGCCGTAATCGACCACGGCGACAGTCATCGGTTCACTCCGGGCTGCGGAAACAGGCCGAGCACCGGCGACGGATCGAGCGGCGGCACGGAGCCAGGTGGAGCCGGCGGATTGGCTGGTGCGGTTCCGGCGCGCTTGGCCCAATCGGCGAAGAAGCGACGTTCAGCGATCTCGATATCCGGGGCGATGACGATGCCGGCGTCGCGCATTCGCTTGCGCAAGAACTTGCGCCGGCGAATTGCCGTCGCTTCGAAGGCGGCGATCAGCGAAGGCATGAGGAAGGCCGCAAACATCATCGAGTCCGGGAGCTTGAGCAACACCATGAGAACGCCAAACGCGAAGAACGTGACGAGCCAAAGCACAAGCGCGAGCCATAGCCGGTGCCAAAGGAGCCAGAACGGCCCGAAAAACAGCGCAGGCCAGGAGAATTTCTCGCGCAGGAAAACGACGCGTTCGGCACCTTCAAGGGTGCGCGCGTTGCCAAGCCCGTCCTTGGGCTCGAACACGAGGAAGATCATCTTTGCCTCCGTTCAGCCGAGGCTGCCCTTGGTCGAGGGGATTTCGCCCTTGGCCGCGGGATCCTGTGCGACGGCTGCGCGCAGTGCGCGCGCCAGGCCCTTGAAGCAGCTCTCGGCCACATGGTGCGAGTTGTCGCCATAGAGCGTCTCGACATGCAGCGTGACGCCGGCGTTGGCGGCGAAGGCTTGAAAGAACTCGCGCACCAGATCGACGTCGAACTCGCCGATCTTGTCGCGCGGGAACTCGACCTTGAACACGAGCACGGCGCGGCCCGACAGGTCGATGGCGACGCGAGTCAGCGCTTCGTCCATCGGCATGTGCACGTCGGCGTAGCGCACGATGCCGCGCATATCGCCGAGCGCCTTCTTCACCGCTTGGCCGAGCACGATGCCGGCGTCTTCGGTGGTGTGGTGCTGGTCGACGTGCAGATCGCCTTTGGCCTGCAGCTTGATGTCGATGCGGGAGTGGCGCGCCAGGAGCTCGAGCATGTGGTCGAGGAAACCGATGCCGGTCGTAATCTCGGCCTGGCCCGAGCCGTCGAGATTCAGCTCGACCGTAACCTCGGTCTCCTTGGTGGCGCGGGTAACCTTGCCCGTGCGCATCGCGAACTCCTTGAAATTGCGCCGCCTTCTACCAGTATCGAAAGCCCGGCGCCACAAGCCGCGGCGGCCGGATCGGGTTATGGTTTGCGGAATGCGCGCGAGCACCTAGATAAGCAGTCGTTGGAGTAGCTCATGTCCAATCCCGAAGTGTTCCACGGAACTACCATTCTCGCGGTCCGCAAGGGCGACAAGGTCGCCATCGGCGGCGACGGCCAGGTCAGTTTCGGCGCCACCGTGGTCAAGTCCAGCGCCAAGAAAGTGCGCCGGCTCGGCCAGGGTGACGTGATCGGCGGCTTCGCCGGCGCCACTGCCGACGCGCTCACG
The DNA here is from genome assembly GCA_036559465.1 of Xanthobacteraceae bacterium. Lineage (GTDB taxonomy): Bacteria > Pseudomonadota > Alphaproteobacteria > Rhizobiales > Xanthobacteraceae > JAHFPN01. Next base: position 21,382 of record DATBTC010000066.1, on the reverse strand, counting down.
CTATTCGACCGGCTCGAGCAGAAATTGGAGCAGCACAAGGGCCAGCTCGCGCGCGCCTGTGTGGAGCTTGCGAAAGACTGGCGCACGGATCGCTATCTGCGCCGGCTCGACGCCATGATGCTGGTGGCCGACAAGGACGTGACGCTCTTGCTGGCCGGCACCGGCGACGTGCTGGAGCCCGACGCCGGGGTCGCCGGCATCGGCTCGGGCGGACCCTATGCACTCGCCGCCGCGCGGGCACTGATCGACGGCAGCCTCGACTCCGAGGCGATCGTGCGCCGCTCGCTCGAAATCGCGGCCGATATCTGCGTCTATACCAACCGCAACCTAGTCGTGGAGACGATCGGAAAGTGACCGTAAACGTAACCCTGCGGAACCCGAACATGCAGAGCTTCTCCCCGCGCGAGATCGTCTCCGAGCTCGACCGCTATATCGTCGGCCAGAAAGACGCCAAGCGTGCGGTCGCGATCGCGCTCAGGAACCGCTGGCGGCGGCTGCAGCTCGACGGCAAGCTGCGCGAGGAAGTGCTGCCGAAAAATATCCTGATGATCGGGCCGACCGGCGTCGGCAAGACCGAAATTTCGCGCCGGCTGGCCAAGCTCGCAGGCGCACCGTTTCTGAAGGTCGAGGCCACCAAATTCACCGAGGTCGGCTATGTCGGCCGCGACGTGGATTCGATCGTGCGCGACCTCGTGGAGGTCGGCATCGCGCTCTTGCGCGAGAGCAAGCGGCGCGACGTGCAGGCGCGAGCCCAACTCAACGCCGAGGAGCGCGTGCTCGACGCGCTGGTCGGGCAGAAGGCGACGCTGGCCACGCGCGATTCGTTCAGAAAGAAGCTGCGCGCCGGCGAGCTCGACGACAAGGAGATCGAAATCGAGATGGCCGCAGGCCAAAGCGGGATGCCGATGTTCGAAATCCCCGGCATGCCCGGCGCGCAGATGGGCGCGATTTCGCTCGGCGACATTTTCGGCAAGGCCATGGGCGGCCGCACCAAGCCGCGGCGGCTCTCCGCGCGCGAGGCCCATCCGCTGCTGGTGGCCGAGGAATCCGACAAGCTACTCGATCAGGATGCGTTGGTGCAGGAAGCGATCCACTCGGTCGAGAACAACGGCATCGTGTTCCTCGACGAGATCGACAAGATTTCCGGCCGCGAGGGCCTGCGGGGCGCCGACGTGAGCCGCGAAGGCGTGCAGCGCGATCTGCTGCCGCTCTTGGAAGGCACCACGGTCTCGACCAAGTACGGGCCGGTGAAGACCGACCATGTGCTGTTCATCGCCTCGGGCGCGTTCCATGTGGCCAAGCCCTCGGACCTGCTGCCCGAGCTGCAGGGCCGGCTGCCGATACGCGTCGAGCTCAATCCGCTTACGCGCGACGATTTTCGCCGCATTCTCACCGAGACCGAGGCGAGCCTGATCAAGCAGTCGATCGCGTTGATGCAGACGGAAAACGTGGAGCTGGTCTTCACCGACGACGCGATCGATGCGCTCGCGGATGTTGCGGTCGAGGTGAATACGAGTCTCGAAAACATCGGCGCGCGGCGGCTGCAGACCGTGATCGAGCGCGTGCTCGACGAGATCAGCTTCACGGCGACGGACCGCTCGGGCGAACGGATGGTCATCGACGGCGCCTATGTGCGGGCGCAAGTGGCGGATCTTGCGAAGAACGCGGACCTGTCGCGCTACATTCTCTGACGGTTCAGCGGGCTTTCCTTACGCGCACGTAGAGCGCGCCAGTGCCGCCGTGGCCGATCGCGGCCTCGCTGAAGCCGACCACGAGGGGTCTGAAGTCCGGAAGCGAGAGCCATTGCGGCACTTGACGCCGTAAGACGCCGCGCTCCTCCTCACCGTAAGAATCGCGGTTGCCCGGCCTTCCCTTGCCGGTGATGACGAGCACGAGGCCATGGCCCCGCGCCTGCGCCGATTTCAGAAACGATTCCAGTCGCGTGCGGGCCGCGGCCTGGGTCATGCCATGCAGATCGAGGCGCGCGTCGATCTCCGTCGTGCCCCGCGAAAGCCGCTGCTTGGTACGCCGGTCGATAGTCGCAAGCGCGGGCGCCTTGGGTGCCAGCTTCGGCGGTGGAGCGGGTGGACGCGCTGGCGGCGGCCGCTTCGGTGCGCGCGGCGCTTCTTCAATGGGTTCAGCCGGCTCCGAAGACACCGCGCGAGCACGCAAAGGCGCAATCGATTTCGTCACCTCGCCCCAGAGCGCGCGGTCCTCGCCGCTCAAGGCTTCCCGGCGCGTTTCCTTGCGGCCGCCCTTGCCGCTCACGGCTTTGGCCTTGGCGGCGGCAGCGGCGCGTTTTCGGCGCCGAGCGCGGGGTCGATCGCGCGCGGCACCAGCATGAAGAAGCGGCCCGCATGTTTGAGCCTACCGGCGATTGTGCCAGCGTCGATGCCGGCGCCGAAATAGACGTCGGCGCGCGCCGGGCCGACGATGGCGGAGCCGGTGTCCTGCGCCAGCATCAGGCGGCGGAACGATGTCATCGTAGTCTCGCTCTGAAGCGGCAACTCGGCCTCGATCCAGAACGGCGTGCCATAGGCGTGGATGGCGCGATCGACCGCGATGGAGCGCTCGCGCGTCAGCGGCAAGCCTTGCGCGCCGACCGCCTCGGCGTCCGGCGCAAGCTCGGCGACCTCGCGAAAAAAAATGAAGGAGCGGTTCATGCGCATGATTTCACGGCCCTCCTCCGGAGTTTCGGCGAAATAGGCGCGGATCTTGTCCATGGTCATTTCGGCGCGTGGGACGACGCCGCGGTCGGCAAGCACCCGGCCGACCGGAAGATACGTGTGGCCGTTATGGGCGGCGTAGTTCAGGCGCAGGATTTTGCCATCCTCCAGGCGGACACGCGCCGAGCCCTGGATATGGATGAAGAAGGCATCGATCGGGTCGCGGAGCCAACAGATTTCTAGGCCGCGATCTTTGAGCGCGCCGTCCTCGATGGCGGCGCGGTCGTGATACTCGACGAGCTTCTTGCCGACACGGCGGCCGACCTTGCCGCGATTGGGAAAGCCGTGCGTGCGCGCGTTCTTCTTTCTCACTGCGCCCGCCACCAGCTCGGCAGGCTGGGCGTACATCGGAATCATGAATCCGTCGCCTGGCTTTCTGCGCCCCTCTACCTCGGGCTCGTAATAGCCCGTCAGAAACCCGTCGCGCTCGCCAAGTTTAGAGATCCGCACCGGCCGGAACGCATCTTCGAAGAAGCGCCGTGCGCTGGGCCCCCCGACATTGTCGCCGAGCTCCGCGGCCATTTTGCAGGCCGCGGCGAGTGGCCCTTCGATCGGCTTGGGTTCCCGTCGATTGCGACCGGCATCGCGGCGATCAGCACGACGGCGCACAGCAACGCAGCTTGAACGAAACGCCGAAAGTGCCGCCAGGTGATCCTCGGTGGCCCAGCCGTCGAGCTGCTCGAACGCCATGGGCTCGAGCTCGGTCTCCGGAATACGCAGCGGCGCGGCCGCCGCAAACGCTGGATCGATGGAAAGGAGTGAAACGCTGAGAAGAGCCGCCACAGCGCCGTGCCGGTTCATGGCGCGCTCCGTCAGGCGGATTCGGTGGCAACGAGCTTCCAGTTCGGGTCGCGGGCGCCGATCTCGCGCGCGAAGGTCCAAATGTCGGTGACGTCGGTGACGCGGTCCGGGCTGCCGTCGACCGCTTCGCCAGCGCGATTCTTGGTGACGGAGACCAGCTGGGAGACGAAGCGCACGGTGATCTGCGCCGTCTTGCCCTTGAGCTCGGCGGCGGCCACTTCGGTCTTTTCGATCGCAACGAAGCGGGTCTCCATCTTCTCGCCGCGGCTATCGCGCTCGGCGATTGCCGACGCGAAACCGTCATAGACGTCCTTGGCGAGCAAGTTCTTCAGCGCCTTGGTGTCGCCCTCGGCGAACGCGGTGACGATCATCTCGTAGGCGGCCTTGGCGCCGGCGAGGAAATGACCGATATCGAACTCGCGATCCTGCGCGGCGACGGCGTCGAGACCAACGGCAACTACCGAGCCCGGCTCGGCGATGCCGGCCCAGCGCTCGGCGGCGGGCGGAGCGGCTTCGCCCTCGCGCTGCGGCGCAGGCGGCGTCCGGCCCGGAAGTGTCACCACTTTGTCGCGGGAATTGGCGGGTTTGGCGGCCGGATCCGATGTTGAGAACGGGTCATAGGGCGGCCGTTCGCGGCCGGTGCGACTGCCGAGCACGCTCCTGAGCCGTACGAAAATGAACACGGCGAGCGCGAGGAAGATGATCGTATAGAGGTCGAACACAGTCGTTCTAGTCCAGCCGAACTTTGCCAATTCGCCCATCACGGGCGCCCGCCGGCCCCAGACCCCATATGGGGCCTTGGCGCCGCGATTCCAATGCTCGTGCAGCGCTCCCGTCGCCGACGTTAGACGATCCGCGGCGGCGCGCCAACCGACGAAGCCGTGAGCGTGCCGTTTCCTTGTGCCGCCGGGGGAAACCGTGTTAGCGACTGCCGCCGCGGCGGCGATCTGCGGCGGTTTTGGGGCGTACGGAGACAGTGATGAGCAGTACAAATGGCGGCCCCGGCGAGGCCAATGTCCCCGCCGCCCCCTCCCTCAACGTGCTCGGCCAGTACATCAAGGATTTCTCGTTCGAGAATCCAAACGCGCCGCAGTCGCTGATGCAGCTCACCAAGCCGCCGGCGATCAATATCCAGATCAACGTCAACGCCAAGCCGTTGTCGAACACCGATTTCGAGGTCGAGCTGGTGATCGAGGGCAAGGCCGAGAACGAAGGCGCCCTGCTGTTCAATGTCGAGCTGACCTATGCCGGCATTTTCCGCGTGCAGAACGTTCCTCAGGAAAGCGTCCACCCGATGGTGCTGATCGAATGCCCGCGGCTGCTGTTTCCGTTCGCCCGCGGGATCGTCAGCGATGCGGTGCGCGACGGCGGATATCCGCCGATGATGCTCGACCCGGTCGATTTCGCCGCGCTCTATCGGCAGCGCGCCGGGCAATTGCAGGGCCAGCCGCCTCAGGCCGTCACCCGCTGACCGCGCTTTACTTTTCGCCGGCTGGGCCGGTGTCCTCGTCCGACAGATAATCGCGCCAGATCGCAGCGGGCCCCAGGTTCGCCGCGAAAACGCGGTGTGCCGCGAGCTCGGCTGCCGTGAGGTTGACGACGCGGCGACGCGTGCGACGCGGCGCGGCGACAGCGGGGCCGCGGCGCGCGGCTGCGGCCTTTTCGCCGAGGCCGAGTTTCGCCTGACGGCCGCCGACCAACTCGGCATAGACCTCCGACAGAAGCTCCGCGTCCATGAGTGCGCCGTGCTTGGTGCGGCGTGAATTGTCGATGCCGTAGCGCACGCACAGATCGTCGAGCCGGTTCGGCCCGCCGGGATGGCGGCGGCGCGCCAGCGTCAGCGTGTCCACAGCGCGCTCGCGCGCGATCCCCGGACGGCTCGCGCGCTCGAATTCGGAATTGAGAAACGCGAGATCGAAGCCTGCATTGTGGATGACGAGTACCGCGTCGCCGAGAAATGCGATCAGATCGTCGACGATTTCGGCGAACAACGGCTTGTCGGAGAGAAATTCGCGGGAAAGACCGTGCACCGCCTCGGCTTCCCTCGGCATGTCGCGCTCAGGATTGAGGTAGATGTGGTAGGTCGCGCCGGTCGGAATGCGGTTGGCAAGTTCGATGCAGCCGATCTCGACCACCCGGTGGCCCGAGGAGGGGTCGAGGCCCGTCGTTTCCGTATCGAGCACGATCTCGCGCATGGTCCTTCCTATCACGAGTTTGGGCGCGGCGTCGCGGCGCCGGCGAGTACCTTCAGGAGCGCGCGCACTTGTTCGCGGGCCGGCTCGATGCCCTGGCCGGTGTCGATCAAGAAATCGGCGCGGAGTTGTTTTTCCGAGTCGGGCATTTGGCGCTCCAGGAAGGCTTCGAATTTCTCCACCGTCATATCCGGCCGCTCGAGCACGCGTTCGCGCTGAACCTCGGGCGGAGCACTGACGACTACTACCTTGTCGACCCGCCCATGTCCGCCGGTCTCGAACAGCAAGGGCACATCGAGCAGCACGACAGGAACGCCCCGTTCTTCAGCTTCGATGAGAAACTTCTCCCGCGCGGCCTGCACCAGGGGATGAACGATCCCTTCCAGCTTATTGAGCGCCTCGGTCATACCGAGCACACGCGCGGAGAGTTTTGCCCGATCGACGCGGCCGTCGGCCGTCGTGCCCGGGAAAGCCGCTTCGATGAGCGGCACGGCTTCACCCTCATAGAGCTGGTGCACCACGGCATCGGCATCGAACACCGGCACGCCCTCGTCGGCGAACATTTTAGCCGTCGTGCTCTTGCCCATGCCGAGCGAGCCGGTGAGACCGAGCACGATCATGGCCGCCGCCTTTCCCCAAGGTCGTCGAGCAGGAGCGCACGCAGCGCAGGCGTCACAATCGGCCGGATGCCGAACCAGCGCTCGAAACCGGGAACGGCCTGGTGCAGCAGCATGCCGAGGCCGTCGACCACCGGATTGCCGCGGACGCGGGCCGCGGCAAGCAACGGCGTCTCGAGCGGCACATAGACGATGTCATAGACCACCGCAGTCTTCTTGAGCGGCGTCAGATCGAGCTCGAGCGGCGGCTGACCTTTCATGCCGAGCGATGTCGTATTGACTAGAAGGTCGGCCGTCACCAAAGCCTTGGAAATGCTGGCTAAGTCGGCAGCCGTGACTCTGGCGCCGAAGCGCTCGGCCAAGGCTTCCGCCCGCACCCGGCTGCGGTTCGCGATCACGATGCGGGCGACTCCGCGCTCGAGCAGCGCATAGACGATGCTGCGCGAAGCGCCGCCGGCGCCGAGCACCAGCGCGGTCTCGGTGCTCCGATTCCAGCCGGGAAAACTTGCGTCAAGGTGCGCGAGAAATCCGTGCACGTCGGTGTTGGTGCCGCCAAGCGCCCCGTTCTCGAACCACAGCGTATTTGCAGCACCGAGCGCGCGCGCCACCGGATCGGGATGCTTCAGTTTCGCGAACGCCGCTTCCTTATGCGGGATCGTGACATTGGCTCCCACATAGGTTTCGCCAAGCCGATCGAGAAAACTCCCGATCGCCGCCGGCGGCACGTCCTCGCGGACGTATTCGCCATCGATCTTGTGCTCGCGCAGCCAATAGCCGTGGATGAGAGGGGAGCGGGAATGGCTTACGGGATGCCCGATCACGCAGGCGCGGCGGCTCACGGCAGCATTCCTTCGCGGCGGAAGAAGCCGAGCAACGGCAGGAGCGGCAGACCGAGGATGGTGAAATGATCGCCCTCGATTTTCTCGAACAAATGCACGCCCAGACCCTCGAGCTGATAAGCGCCCACACTTGAGAGTATTCGTTCGCCGGCGGCAGAAAGATAGGCGTCGAGCGCCGTGTTCGAGAGCGCGCGCATCGTGAGATGCGCGATCGCGACCGTCTCGAACAAGATCTTGCCATCGCGTACGACCGCCACGCCTGCATGGAGAGCATGCGTCTTGCCGGAGAGCGACGCGAGCTGTTCGCGCGCCGCTGAAATCGTCGCGGGCTTGGAGAAGCGGTGGTTACCCAGCGCCAAGGTCTGGTCGGCGCCGAGTACCAGCGAGCCCGGACGGCGGCGTGCAACCGCAAGCGCCTTATCATGCGCGAGCAGCAGTGCGATTTTCTCCGGTGAGGCGCCCGCGTGCGGCGCCTCCGCAGCGCGTTCATCGATATCAGCGGGATCGATCTCGACCGGAATGCCGGCCGCTTCCAACAGCGTGCGGCGCACCTTGCTCTTGGAGGCAAGCACGAGCGGCGCGGCACGCCACAGATTCACGGCCCGGCCGCCGCCACGCGGCGGCGCTCCTGCAGGAGCGAAGCCACCGCCGCCGCGGTCTCCTCGATCGAGCGCCGCGTCACGTCGATCGACGGCCAGCCATGGCGCGCACAGAGTTGCTTGGAGACGGCAATCTCCTCCGACACCGCTTGGCGATCCACGTAAGCAGAGTCCGGCTGGGGCGAATTGAGACCCAAGAGCCGGTTCTGCCGAATCTGAACGATGCGCTCGGCCGAAGCATAAAGCCCGACCACCAAAGGCCGCTTGAGCGTCTCGACCTGGGCAGGCAACGCCACGCCCGGCACCAAGGGCACGTTCGCGGTCTTGATGCCGCGATTGGCGAGATAGATGCTGGTTGGCGTCTTGGAGGTGCGCGAGACGCCCACCAGCACTACATCGGCGTCCTCCAGGTTTTCCGGATGCTGGCCGTCGTCGTGCATCATGGTGAAGTTGAGCGCGTCGATGCGGCGGAAATATTCGGCGTTCAGCACATGCTGCCCGCCCACGCGCGGGGTCGTTTCGGCTCCGAGATAGCTCTGAAAGAGCGCCAATACGGGCCCGAGCACGGAGAGCGACGGCACGCCCAGCTCGCGGCAGCGTGTCTCGAGCTTTTGCGAGAGTTCGTGATCGACGAGCGTATAGAGCACCACGCCGGGATTGGCTTCGATCTCGGCGACGACTTGATCCAGGCGTTTTGGCGAACGCACCAGCGAATAGATGTGTTCGACCGGCGATACGGTCGCGTATTGCGCAGCCGCCGCACGGCCGACGGCTATTAGCGTCTCGCCGGTCGCATCGGAAATCAGATGAAGATGAAAATAGCTCTCGGCTTGCGGCGATTTGGCCATGTCGGCTGCGGTATAAGCTGTGAATCCGCGGGGAGAAGGCCACGGCCTTATAGAGGGCGCAAGAGCGTTCTGGGGACGTTACGGGACGGAACGCACAAGATGTCCTGCAAGGGGCAAATTCAGGCAGATTAGTGAAGTATGGCGAAGAGTGGGTGATCCAGGGTGGATGGGTTGATCCATATAAGGAATCGAACAGAGAGTTTTTGTGCTCGTCTGTGCATACGTTGTGAATTAGGCGAATTATCGTTATCCGGGCCTCTAACAGACACAACAATAAGATTCCTAAGAGATTAGATTTGAAGAACTCATCTCAAGTTCGGAGTACTGGATCGCTCATCGCTGTACTTGATGGTGCGATCATTAATCCTCCGCCGGTCTGGATGATGCGCCAAGCTGGCCGGTACCTCCCGGAATATCGAGAGGTGCGATCGAAAGCGGGCGGGTTTGTAGAACTCTGCCTCAATCCGGGGCTTGCCGCGGAAGTGACATTGCAGCCGGTGCGCCGCTTCGGCTTCGACGCGGCGATCTTGTTTTCCGATATTCTGATCGTTCCTCATGCGCTCGGCGTGAAGCTCTGGTTCGAGGAAGGCGAAGGACCGCGGCTTGAGCCGGTGGTGGACCAAGCAAGTTTTGTGCGAATGCGGGGCACGCTCGATTCGAAGATCGTCGCGCCGGTCTATGAGATGATCGGACGAGTGCGCGCTGGGCTCTCCCCAGACCAAGCGCTGATCGGCTTCTGCGGCGCGCCCTGGACGGTGGCGACCTATCTGGTGGCCGGGCGAGGCACCGAAGATAAGCGGGAAGTTCTGGAACTGGCAGCCAGCGACCCGGCGCTGTTTCAGGAAATCATCGGACGCTTGGTCGAGGCCTCGGCAGCGCATCTGATTGGACAGCTGCGAGCTGGCGCAGATGTGGTGCAGATTTTCGACACCTGGGCCGGCGTGCTCGCGGGGGAGGCCTTCGAGCGCTGGTGTCTGCTGCCGACTGTGGAGATCGTGCGGCGGGTCCGCGACGAGATCCCAAAGGCACGGATCATTTTGTTCCCCAAAGGCGTGGAGATCGCGCAATTGACTCGGCTGGTGCGCGAAAGCGGCGCCAATGGCGCGGGCATCGGTTCGGAGACCGACCGCAAGCAGGCGCGCGACAGTCTCGGGGCTTTCGCGGCGATCCAGGGCAATCTCGATCCGCTTGCGCTGGTCGCCGGCGGCGAAACGCTCGACCGGGCGGTCGACGAGGTGCTGGCGGATTTCCGCGGCACGCGGCACATTTTCAATCTCGGCCACGGCATCCGCTCCTGGACGCCGGTCGAGCACGTCGAGCGCATGATCGCGCGCATCCGGGGACGCTGATGCTCTATCTCTGGATCAAGGCGCTCCACATCGTTTCGGTAATAGCTTGGATGGCGGCGATGCTCTATCTGCCGCGCCTGTTCGTTTATCACTGCGAGGCGGAGCCGGGGTCGAAACAATCGGAAACATTCAAGCTGATGGAGCGCCGGCTGCTCCGATTCATCGCGACGCCGGCCATGATCGTAGCCTGGGCCACAGGTCTCTGGCTGATGTTGGAGGCCGGATTCCTGGGTTCTGGCTGGATGCACGACAAGCTCGTGCTGGTGTTCATGCTCACGGTGCTGCATGGCCTCGACGCAAAATGGGTCAAGGATTTTGCCACCGACCAGAACCGGCGCTCGGCCCGCTTCTATCGGTTCGCCAACGAGGTCCCGACTATTCTGATGATCTTGGTTGTCATACTCGTCGTGGTGAAGCCGTTCTGAAGCCTTTCGGCTTGGCCGGGGGCGCACATTGACCGGCTGTTTACTTTGGCAGCAGCAGGACTTGCGCGCCGCCGCCGCTTTCCCTATGTTGATTCCGCCTCCCTAACGCAGGCATCGCGCCATAGCTGATCGGCTCTTGCCCGATCCGGCCGGCGCATCGGCCAAGGCCAATCGCCTGGCCGACAGACCTGCGAAACCCCTCCCCACCTCTACCGGACGAGATTTTTCATCCGTCCAGAAGGTCTTATCCCCAATGCGGGAAATGAAATTACAGGACTTGAAGTCCAAGTCTCCGACCGAACTGCTTGCCGTCGCCGAAGAGCATCAGGTCGAAAACGCTAGCACCATGCGCAAGCAGGAGCTGATGTTCGCAATCCTGAAACAGCTCGCCGCCAAGGAAGTCGACATCGTCGGCGAAGGCGTCGTCGAGGTTCTGTCCGACGGCTTCGGCTTCCTGCGTTCGCCGCAATCGAACTACCTGGCCGGACCCGACGACATTTACGTCTCGCCTTCACAGATCCGCCGGTTCTCATTGCGCTCCGGCGACACCGTCGAGGGCCACATCCGCAGCCCCAAGGACGGTGAGCGATATTTCGCGCTGCTTAAGGTCAACACGATCAATTTCGAGGACCCGGAGAAGGTCCGCCACAAGGTGCATTTCGACAACCTGACGCCGCTCTATCCCGATGAGCGGCTCAAGATGGAACTCGACGATCCGACCAAGAAGGATCTGTCGGCCCGCGTCATCGATATCGTGGCGCCTCTGGGCAAAGGCCAACGCGCGCTGATCGTCTCGCCGCCGCGCACCGGCAAAACGGTGCTGTTGCAGAACATCGCCCATTCGATCACCGGCAATCATCCGGAATGTTTCCTGATCGTGCTGCTGATCGACGAGCGGCCGGAGGAAGTCACCGACATGCAGCGTTCGGTAAAGGGCGAGGTCATTTCCTCGACCTTCGACGAGCCGGCTTCACGCCACGTACAGGTCGCCGAAATGGTGATCGAGAAGGCCAAGCGTCTCGTCGAACACGGGCGCGACGTGGTGATCTTGCTCGATTCGATCACGCGCCTGGGCCGCGCTTACAACACCGTGGTGCCAAGCTCGGGCAAGGTGCTCACCGGCGGCGTCGACGCCAACGCGTTGCAGCGGCCCAAGCGCTTCTTTGGCGCGGCGCGCAACATCGAAGAGGGCGGCTCGCTCACCATCATCGCGACCGCACTGATCGATACCGGCAGCCGCATGGACGAAGTGATTTTCGAAGAATTCAAGGGCACCGGCAATTCGGAGCTCATCCTCGACCGCAAGGTTTCGGACAAGCGCACTTTCCCTTCCATGGACATCACGCGCTCGGGCACGCGCAAGGAAGAACTTTTGGTGTCGCCTGATGTACTCAAGAAGATGTACGTGCTGCGTCGGATCCTGAATCCGATGGGCACGGTCGACGCCATCGAGTTCCTGCTCGATAAGCTGCGGCAGACCAAGAGCAACGGCGAGTTCTTCGAGTCGATGAATGCCTGAGGCCGCGCGTTAGGTCATCAGTTCGGAAAGGGCCGGGGCCAGATGCCCCGGCTCGGCCACCGGCAACGAACAACGCTCCCCCTGACAGACGAAGGCCGCGCCCTCCTCGGGCGCGGACGCGATCATCGCGCGCGCCGGGTGACGCGCGGGCAGCGCATTCGCGTCCGGCGCACGCACCAGCGTGCGGTCGAGGAACGAAAGCTTCAGCGCGGCCTTGGCGAATTCCTCGGCGCGCGGGCCGACGCACACGATCTCGGCGTGGCGGAGCCGCAGATCGAGCGCCGACAGAAGCGCGGCGTGGCCGAAGAGGTTTTCTCCAGCAAGCGGCAGCAGCCCGTCGAACAGGCGGTCGGCGCGCTCGCGGTATTGGTCTTCGCCGGTCAGCACCGCGAGGCGGACGAGGTTCTGCGCCTGCAACGCGTTCGGGTTCGGGATGGCGTCGTCGATGGTGACGTTCAGGCGCACGATCAGGCCCTCGGCGTCGTCGGCGCCGAGGAAATAGCCGCCAACGGGATCGGCATGGTAGCGCTCGAGAGCGTTGGACCAGGCGATGGCGCAATCGAGATAGAGGCGCTGGCCGGTCGCCTGATGCAGCGCGATGGCGGCTCGGATCATGGCGGCGTAGTCAGACGACAGCCCGGGGAACAAGAGACGACCTTCGCGCCAGCTATGGCCGAGGCGGTCTTTCTTACTCATCGATTCGGCTACGAAACGGAACGCGCGGGCCGCAAGCTCGATCCATTTCTTTTCACCTAAGAGTCCGCCCGCATTGGCGAGCGCTGCGATCATCAGGCCGTTCCAGTCGGCCAGCACCTTGTCGTCGAGGCCGGGGCGAACGCGCTTAGCGCGGGCCGCAAGAAGGTTTTCGCGCAAGGTAGTGAGCCGGTTTTCGTCCGCTACGCTGCGCGGTAAGCCCTTCAAACGATTGAGAATAACGTGACTTTCGAAGTTGCCCTCAAGGGTCGCGTCGTAGTGCGTAGCAAAAAAGGCAGTGTTCTCGGCCCCTAGAATTTGCTGCAGCTCGGCGAGCGACCAGACATAGAACTTGCCCTCCTCGCCTTCGGAATCCGCGTCGAGACTGGAAGCGAAGCCGCCGCCGGGCAGCGTCATCTCACGCTCAAGCCAGCCCACGGTCTCGGCCGCGCGGCGGCGAAAGAGCTCGTTTCCAGTGCTAGCGTGCGCGAGTGCGAGAAGCTCAAGAAGCTGCGCGTTGTCGTAGAGCATTTTCTCGAAATGCGGCACCAGCCAGCGTTCATCGACCGAATAGCGCGAGAAGCCGCCACCCAGGTGATCGTAGATGCCGCCTTCGCACATGCGCTCCAGCGTCTTTTCGACCGGCGCGAAGAAGCGCTCGTCCCCGCTGCGCAGCCCCGCGCGCCACATGAGCTCCAGGATGCTGCACTGAGGGAACTTGGGCGCACCGCCGACCCCTCCGTTATTGGGGTCGAAGATTCCTAGAAAACGCTCGGCGATCTTGTCGAGCTCGGCGCGGCCGAGCACGACCTTGCCCTGAGGGCGGGCGCGCTCGGCAATTTTGTTCAGAAGCGCCGCGCGATTCTGCTCGATCTTGGCGGGCTCCTCGTGGAACACGCGAGCGACGTCGCGCAAGACATCGACGAAAGCCGGCCGGCCGTAGCGGGCTTCATTTGGGAAATAGGTGCCGCCCCAGATCGGCTCGCCTTTGGGTGTCAGAAACATGGTGAGCGGCCAACCGCCCTGCTCGCCCAACGCATGCAGCGAGTGCATGTAGATCTGGTCGATGTCGGGCCGCTCCTCGCGGTCGACCTTGATGTTCACGAACAGCTCGTTCATCACCGCGGCGGTCGCCGCGTTTTCGAAGCTCTCGTGGGCCATGACGTGGCACCAGTGGCAGGCGGCATAGCCGACCGAGAGCAGGATCGGCTTACCCGCGCGCTCGGCTTCAGCAAGCGCCGCGGGCCCCCAGGGCCGCCAGTGCACAGGGTTTTCCTTGTGCTGCAGCAGGTAGGGACTGGTCTCGCGGGCGAGAAGGTTTTCCGACATTGGTGTTCCGGAGCCGGGCTGTTAACGAGCCTTAACACGGGATGGCGCCGACGGGTTTGCGATGCCGCTTCAGAGTGAAGACACCATCTACGCGCTCTCCAGCGGGAGGCTGCCGGCGGCGATCGCGATCGTTCGCATCAGCGGTAGCAGGGCTCGAATCGGACTCGAAACGCTCGGTGGAAAAGTACCCGAACCGCGGCGAGCGGTCCGCGCCGTCTTTCGCGATTCTTCGACCGGGGCGGTGATCGACGATGGTCTGGTGCTCTGGTTTGCGGGTCCAGCGAGCGAGACCGGCGAGGATACGGTGGAACTGCATCTGCACGGCGGGCGGGCGGTGGTCGCGGCGATCTTTCGAGTGCTCGGCGGGATCGACGGCTTCCGGCCGGCCGTGGCGGGCGAGTTCACGCGGCGCGCGTTGCTGAACGGCAAGCTTGATCTTGCCGCGGTCGAAGGGCTGGGCGATCTGGTCGCGGCCGAGACCGAGGCGCAGCGGCGCCAGGCCATGGCTCAGTTCCGTGGAGCACTTTCCGCAAAGGTGGAAGCCTGGCGCGCACGACTCGTGGAAGTTATGGCGCGGCTCGAGGCCGGGATCGATTTTTCCGATGAAGGAGATGTACCCGACGACTTGCTGGTGCCGGCGGTCGAGATCGCCCGCGCGTTGGCCGCCGGGATCCGCACGGTCTTGGTCGATGCGCCACGTGGCGAGCGACTGCGGGAGGGGTTCGTGGTGGCGATTGCCGGGCCGCCAAACGTTGGGAAGTCGACGCTCTTGAACCGGCTAGCAGAGCGCGATGTGGCGATCGTCTCGGCGATCCCGGGAACGACGCGGGATGCAATCGAGGTCGCTCTTGATCTGAAGGGCGTGCCGGTCGTGCTGGTCGATACGGCGGGCGTGCGCGAGACCAAGGACCCGGTTGAGCTTGAAGGGGTGAAGCGGGCGCTAGCGCGCGCCGCGGCTGCCGATCTGGTGCTGTGGCTCACAGAAGCGGGCGCCCCCTCGCCTGCGCCGCCGCCCGGCACGAAGACAATCGCGGTACGGACCAAGGCGGATTTGATCGGTTCAGACTTGGTCGATTCGGAAGTGCAACGAGGCATACAGAATAAAGGTTCGATTTCGATTTCCGCCAAGACCGGCGCGGGCATGGAACGTTTGCTTGAGTTACTTGCGCGCGAAGCGGAGGCCCTCGGCGGCGAACCGGCGCTGGTGACACGGGAGCGGCAGCGAATGGCGTTGGCTGAAGCGCTGAAGCGGCTTGAGGCTGCGGTCGATATTGCATCGAAAGGCAAAGAGGAATTGATCGCCGAGGAATTGCGCATGGCCGCCAATGCGTTAGGGCGCGTCACCGGGCGCATTGGCGTCGAGGAGGTTCTCGGCGAGATATTCCGCTCGTTCTGCATCGGCAAATAGATGGTTAATGAAAGGTTAACGGCGCCCGGCCTGAGGCAGTTTTGTTTCACGTGAAACAGTGCACGCGGAGTGAGCTTTGACGGACCGATTCGGCTCCGATAGATCGCGCGTGTTGGAGGAAGTGATGCAGCGTTTCGACGTCATCGTCGTCGGCGGCGGGCACGCGGGCTGCGAAGCAGCCGCAGCCTCAGCTCGGCTCGGCGCGCGCACGGCGCTGATCACGCATCGCTTCGCCACCATCGGCACCATGTCCTGCAATCCGGCGATCGGTGGGCTCGGCAAGGGACATCTGGTGCGCGAGATCGATGCGCTCGACGGGCTCATGGGCCGGGTCGCGGACGCGGCTGGAATCCAATTCCGCGTGCTCAATCGTCGCAAGGGTCCCGCTGTACGCGGACCGCGTGCTCAGGCCGATCGAGCGCTCTATGCGGCGGCGATGCAGAAGGCGATTTCTGAGACGGCGAACCTCAGCGTGATCGAAGCCGAGGTCGACGATCTGATCGAGGCCGGTGGAAAAGCTGTGGGTGTCCGGCTCGCCGATGGCCGCGAGATAAGCACCGGCGCTTTGGTGTTGACGACGGGGACATTTCTTCGCGGGCTGATCCATATCGGTGAGCGGCAGATTCCAGCCGGGCGCGTGGGCGAGGCGCCGGCGCTTGGTCTGTCGGCGACGCTCGCACGCCTCGGATTCACGCTCGGCCGACTGAAGACCGGGACCCCTCCCCGCCTCGATGGCCGCACCATCGACTGGGCGGGCCTTGAGCTGCAGCCCGGCGATGATCCGCCAGAGCCGTTCTCAGCGCTGACCGACCGGATCGAGAACCGCCAGGTGCCCTGTGCGATCACACGCACGACCGCGGCGACCCACGACCTCATCCGCCGAAACGTCCACCGCTCGCCGATGTATTCGGGCCAGATCGAGAGCCGCGGGCCGCGCTATTGCCCCTCGATCGAGGACAAGATCATCCGCTTCGGCGACCGCGAAGGACATCAGATTTTCCTCGAGCCCGAGGGGCTCGAGGATTCGACTGTCTATCCGAACGGGATTTCGACCTCCCTGCCCGAAGAAGTTCAGCACGCCTTGATCGCGACGATCCCGGGCCTCGAACGGGCGATCATGGTGCGGCCGGGCTATGCCATCGAATACGACCATGTGGATCCGCGCGAGCTTCTGCCGACGCTCGAGACCAAGAGGCTGCCGGGCCTGTTCCTGGCCGGGCAGATCAACGGCACCACCGGATACGAGGAAGCGGCGGCTCAGGGCCTGGTTGCCGGGCTTAACGCCGCGCGCCGCGCCGGCGGACAGGCCGGGATCATGTTCGATCGGGCTGATGCGTATCTCGGGGTCATGATCGATGATCTCGTCACGCGCGGGATCACCGAGCCCTATCGCATGTTCACCTCGCGGGCCGAGTACCGGCTGCGGCTGCGCGCCGACAACGCCGATCAGCGCCTCACGCCGCGCGGGATCGAAATCGGCTGCGTTGGCGCAAGCCGGGCGACGCGGTTTTCGGAGAAGATGACGAAGCTTGAAGCGGCAACCGCCCTCGCCCGCTCCCGCTCGATCACGCCAGACCAGGCCATTCGATTCGGACTCGTTCTGAACCGCGATGGCCAACGACGCACGGCCTATGAGTTGCTCTCCTACCCGCATCTCTGCATAGCCGACATCGCGCGCATCTGGACCGAGTTCGGCGCCATCGAGCCGAAGATCGTCGAGCAGCTGGAGACCGACGCCAAGTATGCGGTTTATCTGGAGCGCCAGGGCGCCGACATCGAGCGTTTCCGGCGCGAGGAAGCATTGGGCCTGCCCGACGGCATCGACTACGCGACGATCCCGGGGCTTTCGAACGAGCTCAGACAGAAACTCGTCGCTGTGCAGCCGTCCACGCTGGGGCAAGCCAACCGCATCGACGGCATGACTCCGGCAGCGCTGGCGCTGGTGGCGTTGCACGCACGCCGTCGCGCCGGATGAATTCCGCCGAACTTCAGAAGGATCGTGCAGTAGCACTGCAGCTTGTGCCTGTTTCACGTGAAACGGCGGCGCGGCTCGACGTGTTCGCGACTTTGCTGCTGCGCTGGCAGAAGGCAGTGCAGCTGGTGGCGCCGTCGACCTTGCCGAAGCTCTGGACCCGCCATATCGCCGACAGCCTGCAGATCATCGAGTTCGTGCCCGGGGCGAAGCGCTGGATTGATCTAGGATCCGGCGGCGGATTTCCCGGACTCGTCGTTGCGATTGCACTCGCGGAGACGCCGGACGCGATCGTGCATCTCGTGGAGAGCGACACGCGCAAGGCCGCGTTCCTGCGTGAGGCCGTCCGAATCACCGGCGCGTCGGCAAAAGTCCATCATGAGAGGGTCGAGTCGGCAGCGGAACGATTCGCGGGAAGTGTTGATATCGTCACCGCGCGGGCGCTGGCGCCGCTTGATCGGCTCCTGGAGCTCGCGACACCATGGCTAAGTAGCGGGGCGCGCGGCGTTTTTCTCAAGGGTCAAGATGTTGATAACGAATTGACCCAAGCCGCTAAATCTTGGAACATCGTTGCGGAGACATTTTCCAGTCGCACGGACCCGCGCGGACGGATTCTAATCTTAGAGCGCGCAGTGCGTCAAAATGTCGCAGGCCAGCACTAGGTGGGAGTTCGGCCGATGATTCTAGCCAAGCGACCTCGCGTTCTCGCCCTCGCCAACCAAAAAGGCGGCGTCGGCAAAACCACGACCGCGATCAATCTCGGTACCGCGCTGGCTGCGATCGGCGAGCGCGTCCTGATCGTCGATCTCGATCCGCAGGGCAATGCATCGACCGGGCTCGGCATCGACCGCAAAAGCCGCACGCACTCGACCTACGACGCTTTGACCAATGACGAGAAGCTCACCGCGATCGCGATGGAGACCGCGGTGCCGCAGCTGCACATCGCGCCGGCGACCATGGATCTTTCCGGCTTCGAGCTTGAGGTCGCGCAGCAGCGCGACCGCGCGCACCGGCTGCGCAAGGCGATTGACGCCGTGCCGCCGGCGAGCGAAGGCGGCTACAGCTACGTGCTGGTCGACTGCCCGCCGTCGCTCAATCTTCTGACCATCAACGCCATGACCGCGGCGGATTCTATCCTGGTCCCGCTGCAGTGCGAATTCTTCGCGCTCGAAGGCTTGTCGCAGCTCCTGAAGACGGTGGAGCAGGTGAAATCGACGCTCAATCCGTCGCTCACCATCCACGGCATCGTGCTCACCATGTACGACGCGCGGAACAATCTTTCCGATCAGGTGGTGGCCGACGTGCGTCAGTTCATGGGCGACAAGGTCTACGACACCATCATTCCGCGCAACGTGCGCGTCTCCGAGGCGCCGTCCTATGGCAAGCCGGTGCTGCTCTATGACCTGAAGTGCGTCGGCGCGCAGGCGTACCTCAAGCTCGCTTCCGAAATCGTGCAGCGCGAACGCGCGCTCGCCGCCGCGTGACCGGGCGCAAAGCCAACATGGCCGAAGAACATCGCTCGCGACTGGGCAGGGGACTCGCCGCACTGATCGGCGACGTCGGCGACGAGAGCGCTGCGGTCGAGCGCGCGCGCGGCCAGCGGCGCGTGCCGATCGAGTTCCTGAAAGCCAACCCGCGCAATCCGCGCAAGACCTATCCCGAGGAAGAACTCGCGGAGCTTTCGGCATCAATCAAGGAAAAAGGCATCCTGCAGCCGATTCTCGTGCGCACCATGCGCGGCAAGGCAGACGCCTACGAGATCGTCGCCGGCGAGCGACGTTGGCGGGCGGCACAGAAGGCAGGGCTGCACGACGTGCCGGTCCTGCTGATGGAGATCGGCGACCGCGAGGCGCTCGAGATCGCCATCGTTGAAAATGTCCAGCGCTCCGATCTCAACCCGATGGAAGAGGCGGCCGGCTACGAGGCGCTGACCGAGCAATTCGGCCACGGGCCCGCGGATCTAGCCCGCGTCGTCGGCAAGAGCCGCAGCCACGTCGCCAATACGCTGCGGCTGTTGAAGCTTCCGAAAAGCGTGCAGCGCTATCTGATCGATGGAAAATTGACCGCGGGCCACGCGCGCGCGCTTCTGGCGCATGGCGACCCGGAAAAGCTCGCGCGCCAGATCATCGCCAAGGGCCTGAGCGTTCGCGAAGCAGAGGCGCTCGCGCAGGAGCGGGCAGTGGAGCGCGGCAAGCCGGGGCGGAGCCGGCCGCGCAAGGCCAAGGACGCCAATACGGCCGCACTTGAGAAGCGGCTTACCGACGCGCTCGGGCTGGTGGCACAGATCGCGCACCGTGGCAGCGGCGGCGAATTGCGGATCCGCTACAAAACGCTCGAGCAGCTTGACGCGCTCTGCCGCCGTCTCGGCGTCCGCACTTAATATATAGAGTCGATCTAAGCACGACCGCGCCGCTTGCCCATGCGCGCAAGCGACAACAGCGCGCGCTCGGTGATCGCATCGGCAAGCGGGGCTTGGCGGCGCGCGGAAAGCGAGGCGCCGCCGAAAGCGACCAGCGCTTCGGCCAATGCAAGCGTCCCCAAGCGCGAAAGTGCTCTTTCAATCAAAGGCTTACGCCGGAAGTGGATTTTGGGGTGAGTGCGATCGACAACCTCCGACGCGCTTCCCAGACGCTCAAGCTCGAGGCTCAAGCGGTGCAGCAGCGCCAGGTTCCGGATCGCGGCCCCGAGGACCACGCTTGCCGGAATTCCAGCAGTCTGGGTCTTGGCAAGCGCCGTAAGCGCGGCTTCTGGATCGCCCGCAGCGGCCGCATCGACCGCGTCATCGAGTGCAAGCGCCGAGGCGTCGGCGATCACCGCCTGCACATCGTCGAGCCCGATGCGTTTGCTGCCGGCCGAGAACAGCACGAGCTTATCGAGTTCGGCCCGCGTCGCTAGACGATCCGCGCCCAGCAGGCCGACGAGCGCATCGCGCGCGTCGGCATCGATCGACATGCCTGCGCCGCTCAAGGTGCGCTCCACCAGGCGCAACAGATCGCGCTCGCCATCGGCATAGCAGGGGATCGCCGCGGCGGCCGGCGAGGATTCGCAAAGCGTGCGCAGCGGCGCATTTTTCTTGAGATCGCCGGCTTCGATGACGATCAAGGCGCCTGCTGGCGGGTCGGAAAGCAAAGGCTTCAATGCATCGGCGAGGCTCTTGTTGCCGGCGCGCACGCGCACCACGCGATTGCCGCCGAACAAGCCGATGGTGCGCGCTTCGTCGGACAAGCGGGCCGGATCGGCGGCGATCACATCGCCCTCCAGGGCGACCACCGAAAACGCGTCGTCCGTTTTGCCGCCGGTCGCGACCTTCACGATGGAATCGGCGCGCTCGCGCACGAGGCCGAGATCGGGACCGAAAACCAGGACGATGGGCCGGCGCGGATCGGGCCGGAGGAGAAAGGGCTCGATCTCAGCGCCTTTCAGCGCCACCACGGCGTGGGCGCCTTCAGGTTCGGGTGAGGAAGTAGGTCGCCAGCCGCGCACGGATTTGCTGCGCGACCGCCTTGGCCGCGCGATTTTCCGCATCGCGGATACCGCGCAGGCGCGCGAAGCGCTGCATGCTGCGGTCGACCGATACGCGGGCGAGCGCGGAATCGGTGAGCACCAGCTTTTTGGAGGCGACATCGACGAGCCGATAATTAACGGTGAGCCCGACGGTATCGATTTGGGAAACGCCCGTCGTCGGATCGACGATCGGAGTCTGCGTGCGGGTCGAGATCGTCATGGTAAGCCTGAACGGCGCGCCGGTCGGATTACCGTCGCCGCCGGTGAGCTCGAAAATAATGTCGTTGCGGATCTCCTGGCCGACGCGGCCTTCGATCTCAGCGATCTCGACGTCGCGCAACGCGTCGCGCAGCGAGGGCCCGCCGCCAACGGGCAGTTCGCCGTACATGGGCTGAAAGCAACCGGCGAGCGCGATCGAAAGTGCGCCGATCGCGGCAAGGCGGCAGCCGGCGCCGTCGATCCAGTTACGCCACGACATTCACGATCCTCTGCGGAACCACGATGATACGCTTGGGCGGGCGTCCTTCCAAGGCGCGCCGGACCGGCTCCAGCGCCAGTACC
>DATBTC010000065.1:0-3422 GCA_036559465.1 Xanthobacteraceae bacterium | reverse complement strand
TCCCGCGCCGACCCGGCAAAGTACCGACCGGAAGGCGAGCTTGACCGCTGGAAGCAGCGCGATCCGATCAAGATCTATCGCGAGCGGCTGCTGCAGTTCGGCGTCTCCGAAAAGACGATCGGCGAGATCGACGCGGAGGTGCGCAAAATGGTCGATGACGCGACCGAGGTCTGCAAGGCGGCGCCGCCGCCGCCCCTCGATATCATCTCTACCGATGTCTATGCCGATGGAGGCTGGGCATGGCGGAACTGACCTATCGCGACGCCGTCATCCGCGGCATCGCGCAGGAAATGCAGCGCGATCCCGACGTCGTGTTTCTCGGCGAAGACGTGGCCAAGGCCGGCGGCGTGTTCAAGGCGACCGTGGGTCTTTACGAGCAGTTCGGTCCGTTGCGCGTGCGCGACACGCCGATTTCCGAGCAGGCGATCCTCGGCGCCGCGATGGGCGCCGCGATGACAGGGTTAAAGCCGATCGCCGAGATCATGTTCTCGGATTTCTTTGCCGTCTGCTTCGACTATATCGCCAACGAAATTCCGAAGAGCCGTTATATGTCGAACGGCCAACTCAAGTGCCCGCTGGTCGTGCGTACCGGCAACGGCGCCGGCTCGCGCTTCGGCGCGCAGCACAGCCAGAGCGTCGAGAACTGGTGCATGATGATCCCCGGTCTGAAGGTCGTTGCGCCCTCCAGCCCGCGCGATGTTATCGGCCTGCTGGCGGCATCGGTTCGCGATCCCGATCCGGTGATTTTCCTCGAGCACAAGTCGCTCTATCCCACCAAGGGTGAAGTTCCGGACGGCGAGATTGTCGACAGTCTCGGCACCGCCAAGATTCTTCGCAGCGGCAAGGATGCCACCATCTGCGCCTTGGCATTGATGGTGCCGCGCGCGCTCGAGGCCGCCGAAAAGCTCAAGGCGGAACACGGCATTGATTGCGAGGTTGTCGACGTGCGATCGCTCGTGCCGCTCGACACGCAGACCATCCTCGGCTCGCTCGCGAAGACGAACCGGCTCTTTACCGTCGAAGAAAATCCGCGGCTCTGCGGCTGGGGCGCCGAGATCGTTTCGATCGCGGCCGACGAGGCTTTCTACGATCTGGATGGTCCGCCGGTCCGTATCACGACGCCTCATATTCCTCTGCCGGCAGCCGACATTCTGGAAGACGCCGTGCTGCCGACACCGGACCGTATCGCCGAGACGGTGCGACGGTCGCTGAACAGCTAGTCTGGCCACTCGTCCCGGGCCCATACCGAATCCCGCTTGCGCGAGAATGAGCGGAGCAAGTTGAGAGGTAGTGTTATGTATGAAAATCTTCTGGCCAATGTTCCGACCGACCTCTGGATCGGCGGCAAATGGCGCAAGGCATCCGACGGTGGCCGTTTCGACGTGATCGATCCGGCGACGGAACGCAAGATCGCGTCGGTTGCCAGTGCCACGGTCGATGACGCCAAGGCCGCGCTCGACGCTGCCGAGGGCGCATTTGAAGGCTGGGCCGGGCGCAAACCGCGTGAACGGGCGGAAATCCTGCGCAAGGCGTATGAACTGATCATGCGCGACGCCGAGCGGTTCGCGAAGCTGATCACGCTGGAGAACGGAAAGGCGCTGCCGGATTCGCGCGGCGAGGTGGCCTATGCCGCGGAGTTCTTCCGCTGGTATGCGGAAGAGGCCGTACGTAATGTCGGCGAGGTCTCGCGTGCGCCGGCGTCAGGGGCACGGATTTTCGTGCACCACAAGCCGGCCGGCATTGCGGTGCTGGTGACGCCATGGAATTTCCCCGCGGCGATGGCGACGCGCAAGATTGGCCCGGCCCTTGCGGCCGGCTGCCCGGTCGTACTCAAGCCCGCGTCCGATACGCCGCTCACTATGCTGGCCTTGATGCCGGCGCTCGAGGAAGCCGGAGTTCCGGCTGGAGTGGTCAACGTCATTCCCTCGCGCTCGTCAGGCAAGGTCGTCGGCGCCATGCTGCACGATCCGCGCGTGCGCGTCGTCTCTTTCACCGGCTCGACTGAGGTCGGCCGCAAGCTTCTGCACGAAGCCGCCGACAATATCGTCAAGCCGGCCATGGAGCTCGGTGGCAACGCGCCGTTCATTGTGTTCGAGGACGCCGACATCGACGCCGCAATTGACGGGGCCATGATCGCCAAGATGCGCAACATGGGCGAGGCCTGCACCGCGGCCAACCGCTTCTATGTGCACGAAAAGGTGCACGACGAGTTTGCCAAGAAGCTCACCGCCAAGATGGGCTCGCTGAAGATGGGCAACGGCCTCGACGAGGGCGTCAATCTTGGCCCGCTGGTCAACAAGGACGGCCGCGACAAGGTCATCGAACTGGTCGACGACGCTGTGCAAAAAGGCGCCAAGGTGCTGGTCGGCGGCAAGTTGCCGGACGGCCCGGGCTTCTTCTATCCCGCGACGGTCCTGACCAATGTGCCCGACTCCGCAAAGATGCTGAACGAGGAGATCTTTGGACCTGTTGCGTCGATCCAGGCCTTCAAGACCGAGGACGAGGCCATCAAACGCGCCAACGACACGGAATATGGTCTGGTTGCTTATCTCTATACAAAAGACCTGAGCCGCGGCATGCGGGTGTCGGAGAAGCTCGATTTCGGAATGATCGGGCTCAATCGCGGCCTGGTCTCCGACCCGGCGGCGCCATTCGGCGGCACGAAACAGTCGGGGCTCGGCCGCGAAGGCGCGCAGGAGGGCATGAAGGAATTTCTCGAGACGCAATATGTGTCGGTGAGCTGGTAGCGGCAGTCAGCAGAATTTGAGGGCAAGCACGTGGACGTCCTGATGCCGCAGCTTGGCGAGACCGTCGCCGAGGGCAAGATCACGAAGTGGTTCAAGTCGGCCGGTGACGCCGTGAAGCCGGGCGACAACCTGTTCGAGATCGAGACCGACAAGACGTCGATGGAAGTGCCGTCGACGACGAGCGGGACGCTCTCCGAGATACGTTTCAAGGTCGGCGACGTCGCCAAGGTTGGGGCCGTGGTTGCGGTGATTTCAGGGGTGGGAGCAGCGGCAGCGCCGGCGGCTGCAAGCTCGTCTCCGCAAGCGCCCGCCGCGCCGCCGCGCGCGGTGCCTGCCGCGCCGCCCGCCGCCGTCCATTCGACGCCGATGCCGCGACCGGCCGCACCGACGGACCCATTCCATGCGGTGCGCACGCCTGAACGGAATTTCGGACCGGCAAAGCTTGCGAGCGGCGCTGCGGTCACGCCACTGGCGCGACGTTTAGCCGGAGAGCGCGGCATCGACCTGACGCGCGTTTCCGGTTCAGGGCCGCACGGGCGGATCGTTGCCGCCGATGTCGAGCGCGCGGCGCCCGGCGCCGCACCGTCCGCTATCGCGACCGGTGCGAGCGCGGCGCAGGTCAAGGCGCTGTACGAGGGCATTGCCTACGAAGAGGTGCCGCTCGACTCGATGCGC
>DATBTC010000064.1:0-1712 GCA_036559465.1 Xanthobacteraceae bacterium | reverse complement strand
CGAAGCGAGGATATTCGAGCCCGGCGGGCGAATGTGTGAACACCTCGCACCCTGTCTCGGTCACGCCGACGCTATGTTCGAACTGAGCGGAGAGCTCGCGGTCGCGCGTCACCGCCGTCCAGCCATCGGGTAGAACTTTCACGTGCGGGCGGCCGAGATTGATCATCGGCTCAATGGTGAACAGCATGCCGGGCTCAAGCGTCACGCCTTCACCCGCTTCGCCGTAGTGCAAAATGTTCGGTCGGTCATGGAACACGCGCCCCAAGCCGTGGCCGCAGAAGTCGCGCACGATCGAGCAGCGCTCGGCTTCAGCGTAGGCCTGGATAGCAGCCCCGATATGCCCGGTGGTGGCGCCGGGCCGCACCTCGGCGATACCGCGCCGTAGCGCCTCGTAGGTGACGGCGATCAGCCGCTCGGCGCGCCGCGATATATGGCCGACGGGATACATGCGGCTCGTGTCGCCGTGCCAGCCGTCGACAATCAGCGTCACGTCGATGTTGACGATGTCCCCATCGCGCAGCGGCTTGGGACCCGGGATGCCATGGCAGACGACGTGATTGATCGAGGTGCAGATCGCCTTGGGGAAGCCGCGATAGTTGAGCGGCGCCGGATAAGCGTCGTTATCGAGCGCGAAGCGGAGAGCCAGCTCGTCGAGCTCTTCGGTCGTGACGCCTGGCTTGACGTGCTCGGTGAGCATGTCGAGCGCCGCGGCTGCCAGCTGGCCGGCTTTGCGCATGCCCGCAAACGCCTCCGGTCCGTGCCGCCTGACCTTCCCTTCGCGGTCGGGTGCGCGACCAACTTCCACGTTCGACATGTCTTGTTCCTGAGCGCCCCATCCGGGCCAGCCTTCGAAATGTAATGCAAATTGCGCCGCGCGCAATAAACGAACGGCGCGCTCTTGGTAAGCGCGCCGCAACGTCAATCAAAGATGAAAGTGGCGGCAGCGAGCCGGCTTTAAGCCTTCGCCTCTTCCTCGGCCGGCACTTCAGCGGCGGAGGCCTCGGCAACCAGGTTCTGCGCCTGGCCGACCCAATCGTCCTTCTCGATGCGGCCGCCGAGCTGCAGCACTTCATCGATGTTGGCGATGTCGTCGTCGGACAGGTTGGCGATCTGCTCAAGCTTTATGCAGTTGAGCTGGCGCAGGCGGCCGACGAGATCGGCGTCGATGCCCTTGATCTGCCTGAGATCGTCTGGCTCGCCCTTCTGCTTCTTGAAGCCCTTCCACTGGGAATTCAGGCGACGGGCGCGCGCGTCTGAGCGCTCGACGATGCGGGCCGACTTACCGCGGCGACCGCGAAGGTAATAGAGCTTCGCGCGACGGACCTTGCCGCGGCGGATGACTTCGATCTCGGCGATGTAAGGCGAGTAGACCGGGAAAACGCGCTCGACGCCCTCGCCGTAGGAGATCTTGCGGACCGTGAAGTTCTCGTTGATGCCGGCGCCAGAGCGGCCGATGACAACGCCTTCGTATGCCTGGGTGCGGACGTTATCGCCCTCGATGACCTTCACCATCACCTTGACGGTGTCGCCGGGGCCGAATTCGGGCACGCCGCGCTTCGCCGTGACGGCATTGATCTGCTCGCGCTCGAGCTCTTGGATAACGTTCATTGGGCACCTAACGTGAAAATAGACCGTCGAGGCACGGCGACAGGCCGGCACCCCTTAACGGCAAGCCTTGGGGAATTTGCCCGGGTCATAGCGGAAACACACCG
>DATBTC010000063.1:0-67922 GCA_036559465.1 Xanthobacteraceae bacterium | reverse complement strand
ACAAGAAAACTGGAATGGGTAGAGGTATCGGCTTCGCCAGTGGAACCAATTGACGAGCACGCAGTTGAATCTCCGTGCCTCCTGGGTCCCCCACTCAAGAGGTTGAGTTGACCGACTGCGGCTTCCCCGTCACCCCACACTAGACGCC
This sequence comes from Xanthobacteraceae bacterium, assembly GCA_036559465.1. Classification (GTDB taxonomy): domain Bacteria; phylum Pseudomonadota; class Alphaproteobacteria; order Rhizobiales; family Xanthobacteraceae; genus JAHFPN01. The sequence continues at coordinate 67,774 of DATBTC010000063.1, read as the reverse complement.
TAGCCGCTACGGTAGCCCGGCCTTCACAGGCCGGGCTTTTTCCTTGTCTCGGTTCTTCTTGATACAGCGCTCCAAGTCACATCGCATGAAGCACGGCATAGCGAGGCTTGTAAGGCCAAAATCGAGTCGCTACGGCTGCGAGTAGTGGAACCTTTGCGCTCTCCAGTTGTTGACCCCTCGGGAAGAGTCACCCTAGAGGCTACTATGAGCGTCTTTCACAACGCTCTTCGCCGAGACCCGATCCAGCGCGATCCTATCTACGACGCGTTGGACGCTTGGATCCGCGAGGACCCGCCCGTAAAGATTTATGGATCAGGACTGTCCTGGGGTTTGATCGTCGCCTCCCTGCTCGTAGCGGGCATACTGCTGATCGCCTATGGCAGTAGCAATTTGCGAACGACACAGACTGAAATCGCGCAACCGCCTGCGACCCGTGTCATCACTCCACCAGCGCTGTCACCGGGAGCGGCTCCCTCGAGTGAGCTTAGGCTTGCGCCCTACCCGACGGTTCCCCAGATGGAGTCACGACTGATTTCCGCTATGAAATTTCCGCTATGAAAATCGTATTGCTCGCGAGTGCACTCGTGTTCGCGTCGGTGAGTTTGTCGCCGGCGTTTGCCGATTCCATCGGTACCGAGGTCGAGAAAAGCGTTCATCTGTCGGATCACACGATCCTCGTCATCAGCGAAGCGCAGATCGCGCGGTTCAAAACGGTACTGAAGTTGACGCCGGCCCAGGAGCAACTTTGGACTCCCGTCGAGGCGGAGTTGCGCGAAATCACGCGAATCGCTCAGCACAGCGAGGGGGCGGAAGGCTTCGTTCAGCGGATCCGCAGCCGGTTTCGCACCATCGTGCTCGATGCTGCGGCGCTTAGGCGGCTTGGCGGCGTGGCGCGGCCGTTGCTCATGAGCCTCGACGACGAGCAGAAGCAGAAAGCTCTGCAGATCGTCCGCACCATGGGAATGTCGAGCCTGGCTTCGGTCTTCTGACCTAGGCCCCTTGAGGCCGTCCGCTATTAAGTGCCTGGCACACCTTGGAGAGCAACCTGGCTCTTGGTCCGCCCTTCCGGCTTCCTGACCAGCGATCTCGGCAGGGGCGCCCATAACAGAAGACCCAAGCCGATCCTCCCGCTTGCTATGTGCTAGCTAGGGCAAAGAGCCGCTATTCGTAGAACGCATAACCATTTGAAATCATTGGCGCGCCCGAAGGGATTCGAACCCCTGACCTTTGCCTTCGGAGGGCAACGCTCTATCCAGCTGAGCTACGGGCGCTTCGGCCCTGACTTAAACGAAGCCCGCCCTCCCCGCAACGGACCGCTCAGACCAAGAGATAGCGCTCCTTAGCGACCGGGTCGGAGGCGAGCGCCGCGCTGGTTCCGCTCCAGACTACGTGGCCCTTTTCCAGGATCACGTGGCGATCGGCGAGCGCGATCAGCGCGTCGACGTTCTTGTCGATCACCAAGATCGACAGTTTCTCGGCCTTGAGGCGCGCGAGGCAGCTCCAGATCTCCGCGCGCACGCGCGGCGCCAGCCCCTCGGTCGCCTCGTCGAGCACCAGAAGCTTGGGGTTGGTCATCAGCGCGCGGCCGATCGCGAGCATTTGCTGCTCGCCGCCGGAAAGTTCGCCGCCGTAGTTCTTTCGCCGCTCGGCGAGTTCGGGAAACATTTCCAGGATACGCGCCATTGTCCAATGCGCGCCGGAGCGCGTCGAGGCGGTGGCGACGAGGTTCTCCTCGACCGTCAGGGTCGGAAAAATCTGCCGACCTTCCGGAACCAGGCCAAGGCCGGCCTGGGCGATCCGGTAGGGCGGAACGCCGAGCAACTCGCGACCTTCGAAGGCGATGCGGCCGGTCTGCGCCGGCACCAGGCCGAAGATGGTCTTGATCGTGGTGGTCTTGCCCATGCCGTTGCGGCCCAGCAGCGTCACCACCTCGCCGGGGCCGACTTGAAGCGAAACGCCGAACAGTACCTGGCTCGAGCCGTAGGATGTCTCAAGACCCTCGACGACCAGCATCAGGCCGCCTCCTCTCCGAGATAGGCGTTGCGCACCTCGGCATTGGCGCGGATTTCGTCGGGCGTGCCCGCCGCGATCACACGGCCATAAACCAGCACCGTGATGCGATCGGCGAGCGCAAAGACAGCACGCATGTCGTGCTCGACCAGCAGGAACGTGAAGCGGCCCTTGAGCGTGCGCAGCGTCTCGATCAATCGCTCGCCCTCGCCGCGGCCAGTGCCGGCCATGGGTTCGTCGAGCAGCAAGAGTTTCGGCTGTAGCGCCAACGTGATCGCAAGCTCGAGCGAGCGCTTCTCGCCGTGCGAAAGGGTGCCGGCAGGCTGCCGCGCGCGAACCGAAAGGCCGACCTGTTCGAGCGCATCCTCGGCCGCTTCCTCGAGACGCCGCTCGCTCGCTGCGGGCCAGAGGAAGCGGAAGCTCGAACCCGACCGCGCTTGAACTGCGAGCGTCACGTTCTCCTGCACCGAGAAGCCGGGGATGATCGACGTGATCTGGAAGCTGCGGGCGATTCCAAGGCGCGCGCGGTGGTGCGCAGGAGTGCCGGTAATATCCGTTCCTTCGAAACGGATATGTCCGGCATCGACCGGAACCAGCCCGGAAATCTCGTTCAACAGCGTCGTCTTGCCGGCGCCATTGGGACCGATGATGGCATGCACCTCGCCCGGCTGAATCTCGAGTGATACGTCGTCGGTGACGCGGAGCCCGCCGAAATTCTTACGCAAACTCTCAAGGCGAAGGATCGGCTCAGCCACGGCGCCCTCCCCCGAACAGTCCCATGAGCCCACCACGCGCGAACAAGACCACCAGCACCAGGAGCGGACCGAAAATCACCTTCCAATGCTCGGTGAACCCCGAAAGCAGCTCCTCGAGCAGCAGATAGACGAGACTCCCGAGCACCGCTCCGTGCAGCGAGCCCATGCCGCCCAGGATCACCATCACGATCAGCTCGCCGGAGCGCTGCCATGACATATAGGCGGGGCTGACGAACGAATTCTGGTTGGCGAGCAGAAAGCCCGCGATCGCGCAGATGCAGCCCGAGATCACATAGGCCGTGAGGCGGAAGGCATGGACGTTGTAGCCCATGGTCTCCGTGCGCACCGGGTTCTCGCGCGCGGCGCGCAACACGCGGCCGAAGCGCGAGGCGACGATCATGCGGCACAGGAGATAGACGACGACAAGCGCAGCGAGCACCGCGAAGTAGAACCCGCGCGAATCGGCGAGCACCGGAAGGCCGAGCACGGTAGAGCGCGCGGCCAACCGCAAGCCGTCGTCGCCGCCGTACTGCGAAAGCGAGGTCGCCGTGTAATAGGCCATCTGGCCGAAAGCGAGCGTGATCATGATAAAATAGACGCCGCGCGTGCGCATGGCGATGGCGCCGGTGGCAAGCGCGAACAACGCGGCGGCGGCAAGTGCGACTGGCAGCACAACGGTCACGTCTGTGATGCCGTGCGCAGCCGTTATGCCGACCGCATAGGCGCCAAGGCCGAGAAAGGCCGCGTGGCCGAAGCTCACCAGCCCGCCATAGCCGAGAATCAGATCGAGGCTGATTGCGGCGATGGCGAAGATCATCACGCGGGCGAACAGCCCGATCACATAGCGCTCGCCTGGAAGATAATGGGCAAGCAGCGGCATCAGGGCGAGCACGATAAAAAGTGCTAGCGGAAGCGTGATCGCGAAACGGTCCGCGCGGGCGCTGGATTTGGGCTCGGTCATCAGCGCCCCTTGGCCGGAAACAGGCCTGCCGGTTTCAGCAGCAACACGAGCGCCATCAAGAGATAAATCAGCATGGACGCGACGGCCGGACCTACCTGGCGCGCGGCGGACGTGTCGAGAAACAGCCGGAATAGATCGGTCGCGAACGAGCGGCCGAGCGTATCGACGAGGCCGACCAAAAGCGCGCCGAGGAAGGCGCCGCGGATCGAGCCGATGCCGCCGATCACGATCACGACGAAGGCCAGAATCAATACGCTGTCGCCCATGCCGGGCTCGACCGAGAGAATCGGCGCCACCATTACGCCGGCGAAACCCGCGAGCATGGCGCCGAAGCCGAACACGACGGTAAACAACCGCCGTACGTCGACGCCGAGCGCCGAAACCATGGCCGCATTGGTGGCGCCGGCGCGAATGCGCATGCCGATGCGGGTCTTGGTCACCACGAACCACAGGCCGGCCGCGACCAAGAGCCCGGAGGCGATGATGCAGAGCCGCCAGATCGGGTAGTTCAGCCCGTCAATCAGCCGCAAGGAGCCGGAGAAAAAGTCGGGTATCGGCAAGTTCCGCGGCGCCGCTCCCCAGACGATCTTCACGCCTTCGTTCACGAACAGGATCACGCCGAAGGTGGCAAGCACCTGATCGAGATGGTCGCGCTCGTAGAGATGCCGGAACACGAGCACCTCGACGAGCAGCCCGATGAGCAGTGCGGCAATGAGCGCGAGCACCAGCGCATAGCCGAAATTTCCGGTGAGGCCGTAGAAGGTGACGGCCAGATACGCACCCAGCATGTACTGCACGCCATGGGCGAGATTGATGAAGTCCATCACGCCGAACACGAGCGTCAGCCCGGCGGCGATCAGGAACAGCAGCACGCCGAGCTGCAGCCCGTTCAGCGTTTGGACGATGAAGAGGGTGGTGGACATCAGGAACGCCGGTCAATCAAAACCCTCTCCCCGCAAGCGGAGAGAGGGTCATTCAAACAGACCGCGTCACTTGAGCGGACAATCCTTAGCGTAGGCGTCGGTATAGCCGGTAAACACTTTGGCGACGGTCTCGGTCGCGAACTTGCCATCGGCACGCTTCACCGCCTTGACGACATAGACGTCCTGGATCGGGAAGCCGTTGGTGTTGAGCTTGAACGGCGCTCCGCGGATCGAGGCGAAGCTCGCCCTCTTGAAGGCGTCGCGCAGTGCCGCCTTGTCCGCGACCTTGCCGCCCGCAGCCTTGATCGCGGCGTCGATCAGAAGCGCCGCGTCATAGCCTTGCGCGGCATACATCGCGGGCACCTTGCCGTAGTCCTTCTCGTAATCGGCGACGAACTTCTTGCTCACCGGATTTTCGAGGTTCGGCGCCCACTGCGAGCCGGCGAACAGTCCTACCGCCGCGTCCTGGGTTGCCGGAAGCGTGGTCTCGTCGACGGTGAAGGCGGAGAGGAACGGAATTTTCCCAGCCAGGCCGGCCTGGGCATATTGCTTGACGAAGTTGACGCCCATGCCGCCCGGCTCGAAGGCGAACACAGCGTCGGGCTTGAGGGAGGCGATCTTCGCGATCTCGGCGGCGAAGTCGAGCTGGTTCACCTGATTGAAGATTTCCTCGACGATCTCGCCCTTGAAGTGACGCTTGAAGCCGGCCATGGAATCCTTGCCGGCCTGATAGTTCGGCGCGATCAGCACGACCTTCTTGTAGCCGGCGTCCTGGGCGTACTTGCCCATGGCCTCGTGGTTCTGGTCGTTCTGCCAGGCGGTGGAGAAAAACCAGGGCGAGCAGCCGCGGCCGGCGAGCGGCGACGGGCCGGCGTTGGGGCTCACCAGGATCGTGTTCGCATCGAACACGGGCTTGGCGATCGCCATCATGACATTCGAGAAGATGACGCCGACCACGATGTCGACCTTGTCGCGCTCCAAGAGCGCCTGCACCTTTTGCACGCCGACGTCCGGCTTGAGCTCGTCGTCGACCACGATGATGTCGGCGGTCAGTCCGCCGAGTTTGCCGCCCAGATGCTTGATGCCGAGCTGGAAGCCGTCGCGGGCATGCTGGCCGAGCACGGCGGCCGGGCCGGAGAGCGTCAGCATCACCCCGACCTTGACCGATTGTGCTTGCGCGCCCATGGCCGCGAGCGCGAACGCGCCCGCAATTCCTGCAGTTGCGAGAAACTTACGCATGAGTACCCCTCTCTCCCTGGCGGGACTTCGCCCGCTTATCGTGCCGCGTACGGACCGGCCGCGCGCGGACCCGGGCCATAGATAAAGCATTTCGCCGCCCGAGTCCTGAGGCTAATGCCTTGCTAAGAAATGGATTTCAGATCCGGGCCAGCTCGACCAGCCGCGCCGTGAGCGGGCTATCGGGCTTGGCCAATGGATCGAGCACGGTGAAATGATTGGCGCCGGTGACCGCTTCATAGCGGGTCGCTATGCCCTTCTGCTGCCACGCATCGGCGATGATCCGGCTCTGGCGCAGGAACTCCGGACTCTCGTCGGCCCCGACCCAGGCATCGAAGGCGTGGGCGGCAGGCGGCACGGGCCAGAAAATCGGCGAGGTGCGTTGTATCTCGGCGACATCGAGCTTGAGGTCAGCGTTCATGCTGGTCTGCAAAAGCGGCGTGAGGTCAAACAGACCCGAGATCGAAAGGCCGGCAGGCGTGAGGTCAGCAGGCAGATCGGCGCCGCGCTTCTTCCAATCGGTGCCGACCAAGCAACCAGCTAGATGCCCGCCAGCGGAATGTCCGCAGGCGACGATCGGGCCGCCATGGCGGCGGCCAAGAAAAGCCGCCGCGGCGCGCACTTGCTCGATGATCTCGCTGATCATGACCGTGGGGCATAGATCATAGCCTGCAAGCGCGAAGGCGAGTCCGCGGGCGTTGGCGCCGGCGGCCAGATGGCTGAAGCTTTCGCGCTCAAGCGCGCGCCAGTAGCCACCATGTATGAAGAGCGCGATCCGTGTGTTGCGCACGGCGTCCGGCCAGAACAGATCGATCCTCTGGCGCTCGCTCTTGCCGTAAGCAAGGCCGAGTTCGCTGTTCTTGTGTGAGGCACGAAAAGCGGCCGCATCGCGCTGCCAGCGCGCCAGGATCGCTGGATGCTCCGGCACCCGCGCGCGGTTGTTGTATTCGACTTCGTAATCGATCGCCATTATCCCTGCCCCCGTTCTTGGCGGGAATGTCCGCGATCGGCGTACCGGGAGCAAGAGACCCTCTCCCCGCTTTGGGGAGAGGGTCCAATTCTCAGTTCGTGGCCGGGCGCGTGACCTGCTTCCGCAGCGTGTCCTCGACCACGCGGTCGAAGGAGTCCTTCGCCTGCGGCTGCTTGGCGCGCTCAGCGGCGATATGGGCGTCGCGTTGCCTGACGAGTTCTGACATGCGTTCATCAAGCGCTTTGCGCGCTGCGGTCTGGGTCTCGATCAGCGCCTTGCGCTCGGCCGGCGCCAGCGGCCGCAACGTTTCGGGCAGGTCGGTCTCGGGCACGGAATCGAGCCGTGTGCGGCCGGCGATCATGTCGCCGACCAGATCGCCACCGCCGGTTACCAGCTCGCGCGCGCCCGCCTTCTTGCTCAGATAACCCGCCATGTCGGAAGCCGCGGGCGCGGGTGCCGCCACCGAGCGCTCCAGCTTGTCCTGCACCGCGCGCTGTTCTGCGCGCTTGCCGTAGGGAATGACGGTCTTGTTGAGCTCGATCTGCAACCCGTGGATCTTGCGGTCATAGGGCGTCTCGATCACCACGACCGCGCCGTGCTGCGGAATGCGCAAGTACTCGCCGTTGGCGCGCTGGGCGATCTCGCGCCACACCCGCTCGGTGTCGCGCGCGTCGCCGGCCTGCACGGCGTTGACGATAATGCCGCGCCGGTGCGCGTCGGCGACGACTTCGGGGTATTTGCGGTCCTGCGCGTAGTTCATGTGCGGCGGGGCGTCGCCGACCAAGAAGATGATCCGGCAGATTTCGCGGCCCTTCGACCAGGAGAGCTTGGTCACCGCCACATCGAGCGCCTCGTTCACGCTCTCGGGCCAGTCGCCGCCGCCGCGGGCGCGGAACGCGAGCAGCTCGCCGTAGAGATCCTGGATGTCGGTGGTGAGGTCGAACTTCCTGGTCACGTACTCGTCGCCGATATCGCGATAGGCGACGAGCGCCATGCGAACCTCAGCCTCGGGATTGGCGTCGACGATCGAGGTCGCTATCGACCAGATCTTGCGCTTGGCGCCTTCGATCAGCGGCCCCATGGAGCCGGTGGTGTCGAGCACGAAAGCGACCTCGACCACGGTCCTTCCGGCGAATGCCGCCGGCGCGGCGATAAAGCAGAAGAACGCGGCCGCGAGCGCGGCGCGAAGAGTGTGAACAAGCATCGGATCTCCCCACAGAATCAGGTTGCAACAGGCGCTCGGATGCTCAGCGGCGATCCGGGCCCGAGCGGGAAGGAAGCACGGCCGGCTGCGGCTAAATTCGTGGCGCGATTCGGCGGGGAAAGGTCAGACTTGCTGCCGGCCCGGACGGAGGGCCGTTCGACCCGGTCGGAATTGTGGCAGGTGCCGCCGTCAGGGCCGGCGTATCAGCCGGTCGCCTCTGGGCAAGCGCCAACCGAATAGGGTGCGATATTTCGTTGTCAATGCGCTTCGGTAGAGCGACAGCAGCGGCGAATCGATCTTGATTTTCCGGGCGCAGGTGGCCGTATCCAGCGCGGCGATTTTCTCCAAATACCAGGACCAGCAGCGGGCAAGCGCGCGAGTTCGCGCGGGCGAGTCGTGCGGTGCCGGAACTCCAACACTGGGGTTGGTGTTGATCTCGTAGATTTGCAGTTTGCCGCCGACCAGACCGAAATCGGCCCGCCCATACTCCACGCCGGCGATCTCGAACGTGCGCCGCAAAGTTTCTCCGAAACGGTTCTCCTGCATGGCGCGTTCATCGTCGAGATAGATGTCCTCGCTCACGAGTCCGCGTTCGCCATATTTGACGCGCCAATCGCGTTCCGATGAAGGGGCGAATAGCTGAAACTCGTCCGCGATCCGGAACGTGGCATGCCTGCGGAACACGCCGGGAATCACCGGCTCCGCCGCATACTCGGTGACGAGCATGCCCCGCAACGGCTCACCCTTGACCACGAGCTCCGCCAAGGCCGCGTCCAGCGCTGTCTGGTCGTGCAGGAGTTCGGACGGCTTGTCGTGGCCTGGCTCCCAGCGAACAAATACGGGAAAGCGCCGCGGCTTGGGTAAAGCGTCCGCGCGATAGACGTCGAAATCGTTGATCCCGGCTTCGAACAGCGCGCGCAGAAGTGCGTAGCGAGTGAGCGCGCGCGCGGGATCATTGAGCGCCCGGACTCCGGCTTGCGCCGCCAATTGTCGATAGGCCTCCGCCGCAATTCGCAGCTCGTGCTCCGAAAGCCGCTCCAGATCGCAGAAGATATAAGTGCCGCCCAGCAGGCGGTCGGCCGCGAAGAACTCGTGGTAATCGATGACCCGAACGACGCGCGGCAGCGCCTTTTCCACAGCCTTTAAAGTGTAATAGTGGGGCGGCGTCACAAGAAAAACGATCATGCGAAACCTATGCGTTTCCGCAGCCGGGCGCCGAGCGCGACCTAGCCACCCGGTTGAAGCGGCCCAACGCCGTTGCTAGCATGCCCTTGGGGGAAGGGTCAGCAATCGGCCCGTCCCAGGGTTTCTGCCGGGGGCTGAGTGAATGTCAGTTATCAAGCTCGACGAGAGCAAATTGCTGGGCCTGCGCACCAATGGCTACGCGGTCGGCCTTAAAACCCCCACGACGCCAAAGCAGCTGAGGATCGAACTCGACGAAGCAAGGCTGCTGGGCTTGCGCACCAACGGATATGCCGTGGGCGGCAAGGACAGCCCCCGCGAAGCGGCACTCAGGCTCGACGAAACGAAGCTGCTCGGCTTGCGCACCAACGGATATGCCGTGGGTACCAAGGAGGAAGGGACTCCCGAAGCGGCGCTTAAGCTCGACGAGACGAAACTGCTCGGCCTCCGCACGAACGGTTTCGCGATCGGCGAAAAAGTCGCACCGAGGTCCTCGCAGGACGCTCCTAAGTAGGCGTACGGGACGAGAGATCGCTTGCCGCGGTATCTGTAGAGTTCGAGTGATCTCGTGTCCTTGTTGACGACGGAAACCAGCTTTCGGCCCGATGGCGACCGCGGTGCTCGGATTTATCGGGACATCGCGCATAGGCTCGCCGAAGCTCTAGGCGAAATCGTTCGGGCAAGCCGCGGCCATGTAAGCATGGACGAGGCGGCGCTTACCTCGCGCATTGCCGAGATTGAATCCTCACCGGCGGTGCGACCCGACGTGTTTCTGCTTTATTACGACTGCCTCGCGGCGGCGCGCAGCGGTAATCTTGAGGTTTTGACGCACTCGCTCGAAGTTCTCGCTGGAGCGCCGGTCGCCGCGCCAGCCTTCCGGCTGAGAAAGTATGCGGACGAGACCTTCACCGCCGGTGAAACGGACCGCTATTCGCGCTCGGTCAATGCCGACCCGGCTTCAAAACTGGTGCTGGAGCGTCCAGAAACGGCGATTTTCGATCGAGCTTCACGCCTGCTGGAGCGCGCGTTCGAATTGCTGGACCGTGGCGCGCCCGAGGTCTCGGCCGAAATCCGCGCATTGGTTAAAGAGATCGTTCTGGTATGCGATGGCTCCGAGGCGGCTATGAGTCTCGATGGCGCGACGTCGTTCTATGCTTGGGGCTCGCTCTTCCTCAATGCAGACAAGCATAAGACCGCGGTCGCTATGGCCGAAGCGATTGCCCATGAAGGCGCACATTCGCATCTCTACGGCCTCGCGCTCGGCGAACCCCTGGTCGATAATCCGAACGAGGAGCGTTACCGCTCGCCGCTGCGCATCGACCCACGGCCGATGGACGGCATCACACACGCGACTTTCGTATCGGCACGGATGTACTACGCGCTCGATCGGCTGCTCGCCTCGAGCCTGCTCAATCCGGAGGAGCAAGCAGTCGCGCAAGAATGCCGTGGCGCCGCGCGCAAAGCGTTCTTCGAAGGACATGCGACCTTTGCCGCGCATGCGCGCCCGACCACATTGGGCCGCGCTCTCTTGGCCGACGCTTATCGCTATATGGAGAAGGCCGCGGCCTGAACCCGGTTCAGCGCGGCGCGCGCTTGGCGAGGATGCGCTGCAGCGTGCGCCGATGCATGGAGAGCCGCCGCGCGGTCTCTGATACATTCCGGCCGCACAGCTCGTAGACGCGCTGGATGTGTTCCCAGCGAACGCGGTCGGCCGACATCGGGTTCTCCGGCGGCACCGCCTTATCCCCATGCTTGGCGGTTAGCGCCGCGCAGACGTCGTCGGCATCGGCGGGCTTGGCGAGATAATCGACGGCGCCGAGTTTGACGGCATTCACAGCAGTCGCGATGTTGCCGTAGCCGGTAAGCACGATGCCGCGCGCGTCGGGGCGGCGCTCCTTCAAGGCGGAGATCACGTCGAGCCCGCTGCCGTCGCCGAGCCGCATGTCGACCACCGCAAAGGCCGGCGGCGATGAGGCCACCTGCGCCAGACCCTCGGCCACCGACTCGGCCGTCTTCACGTCGAAGCCGCGGCTTTCCATCGCGCGCGCGAAGCGTTGCAGGAACGGCTTGTCGTCATCGACGATCAGCAGGCTGCGATCGGGTGATTTTTCGATTGTGGACGCGTGGGACATCAAAAAGCGGAGCTCCGCAAATTAGTTTCAAACCATAACTACATCTAGGCGCTTCCTACGATAATACCTACTTTCCGACCAAATCTTGGTTAGCGGTCCGCGCGTGTCGTGTCGGCCCGAGAAAACAGCCTAGATCCCAGGTTGTTTACGTCGCAACCGGTCGCGGGGAGAGATCGGCTGCCTCGGCGTCCTGGAGCGAGGGACGAACCGGCAGCACGGCTACGGCCTGTTCCAGTACACGGCGCGGCCAGCTCACCCGCACGATGGCGCCCACGGCCGGAGCCGGACGATTGGCGACATCGAGCTTGGCACCGGTCCGCTCCAGAAGAGTCTTGGCGATGAAGAAGCCAAGGCCGAGTCCACCAGGGCCGTCGACTGCCGCACGGTCGCGCCGCGACCCGCGCATCGTCACGTAGGGCTCTCCGATTCGGTCGATCACAGCAGGCGAGAAGCCGGGACCGTCGTCGGAGATTTCGATCGCGATCGTGTCGGCATGCCAATGGGCGGAGACCACCACCTGCCCGCGCGCGAAATCGACGGCGTTCTCGACAAAATTTCCGAGCCCATAGATGATGCCGGGATTGCGGGCGATTATCGGCTCGTCAGCGCGCTCTTTCGGAAGATCGAGTTTGATCTCGAGGCCGAACGGCCGGTGGGGCGCGGCTACTTCCTCCAACAAGAGCGAAAGCGGCATGCGGTCGAATGGCGCATCGCCCGAACCGAGCGTTGCAAGCGTCGCCAGGATGGAGCGGCAGCGTTCAGTCTGCTCGCGCAGGAGCTTGATGTCGTCGGCGTACGGCCCGTCCTTCGGCATGGCGCGTTCGAGCTCGCGCACGACGAGCACGACGGTCGAAAGCGGCGTGCCGAGTTCGTGTGCCGCCGCGGCGGCCAATCCATCCAGCGCCGACAGATGTTGCTCGCGCGCGAGCACGAGCTCGGTGGCGGCGAGCGCGTCGGAGAGCTGGCTCCTTTCCTCGGCGATCCGCCAGGCATAGAGACCGATGAAGACGACCGAAAGCTGCAACGAAAGCCATATGCCGGCCCGATAGATCACCGGGACTTTAGCCTCGGCGCCCGGATACCACGGCAGCGGATAATGGAAGAAAGCGAGCGCAGTGATCGACGCGACCGTCAGTGCCCCGAGCGCTAGCGTGGTGCGCGGTGAAAGTGCGGCGGCCGAAATCAGAACCGGCGCCAGGAACAAAACGCAGAAAGGATTTGTAATCCCGCCGGTCAAATAAAGCAGAAGCGCGAGCTGAGCGATATCGTAAGCGAGCAAGATGGCCGCTTCTCGATCGTCCAGGCGGCGGCTGGCCGCGAAGCGGATTCCGAGTGCAACATTGATCGCGGCAGTGAGCGCAACGATACCCAGCGCAAGCACGATCGGTAGATCGAAGCCGAGGCCCCAATAGACCGCGACCAGCACGATCAATTGGCCCACAACCGCCAGCCAACGCAAGCGGACGAGCGTATCGAGCCGGAGTCCGAAGGGCCGCTCGGTCACGGGACGGTCGAATTCAATCGCCATAACATCAATCTACGCACAGACGGTACGCGGCGAAACTGCCGCGGCGATCGGCCTCGGGCCTAGGTTAAAGCGGCGCGGCACCGACTGGCTTGCGTTTTTGCCCCTCGCCATGCGACTTCCGGCCCCCATGAATAAGACCGCCGATCCACTCCCTGCTGTTCAAGCCGAACAGCTGACCAAGCACTACGGCGAGACAATCGCCGTGGCGGGGATTTCGTTTTCGCTGGCGCAGGGCTCGGTGACCGGTCTGCTCGGCGGCAACGGCGCCGGCAAGACCACGACCATCGGCATGATGATGGGGCTCGTCGCCCCGACCGCGGGATGGGTGAAGGTGCTCGGCGCCGATATGGAGAAGGAGCCCTATCGTGTGCTCCATCGCATTAATCTGGAAAGCCCCTATGTGGACCTGCCGCACCGGCTGACTGTGCGGCAGAATCTTTTGGTGTTCGCCATGCTCTATGAAGTGGCGGACGTGGCCGCGCGCATCGCGCGGTTGGCCGCGGACCTGGCGCTTACCGAATTCATCGACCGGCCGGCCGGAAAGCTCTCGGCCGGCCAAAAGACGCGCGTTGCGCTGGCCAAGGCGCTGATCAACGAGCCGGAAATCCTGATCCTCGACGAGCCGACCGCCTCGCTCGATCCCGATACGGCCGACTGGGTGCGAACGCATCTTGAGCGCTATCGGGAGCGGCGCGGCGCTTCGATATTGCTGGCGTCCCACAACATGAGCGAGGTCGAGCGGCTGTGCGACCGCGTCATCATGATGAAGCTCGGCCAGATCGTCGATGACGACACACCCGAGGGCCTGTTGGCGCGCTATGGCCGCAGCACGCTCGAGGAAGTCTTCCTCGATGTCGCACGCAACCGGCGCCAGCCGGCGGACGAGCCCGCGAAAGAGGCCGCGTCATGAGCACAACCTCCCCTGCTTTCTCTCCGCGGCGTGTCGCCGCCATGGTGCTGCGGCATTTTTATCTGCTGCGTTCATCTTGGCCGCGGCTCTTGGAGATCGTCTACTGGCCGGCGGTGCAGATGACGATGTGGGGCTTCCTGCAGATCGGCATCGCGCCGCAGGCGGGCGTGCTGGCACAAGCGGCGAGCACGTTCCTCGCAGCGTTCCTGTTGTGGGACATTCTGTTTCGCGGCCAGCTCGGCTTCTCCATGTCGTTTCTCGAGGAGATGTGGTCGCGCAATATGCCGAACCTGATGATCTCGCCGCTCAGACCGCTCGAGTTCGTGCTGCAGTTGATCGTCATGGGCACAGTGCGCATGGCGATCGGACTCGTTCCGGTGACGTTCCTGGCGATCTTGTTCTTTGGATTCAACTTCTGGAGTCTCGGTTTCGCGCTCGCTGCCTTCTTCGCAAATCTGCTGCTGACGAGTTGGGCGGTCGGAATGTTCTGTTCGGGGCTGGTGCTGCGAAACGGCCTCGGCGCTGAGGGGCTGACGTGGAGTCTGATGTTCATCTTTCTACCGCTGACTTGTGTCTACTATCCGGTCTCGACGCTGCCCGCGTGGCTGCAGCCGATCGCCTGGGCCTTACCGCCGACTTCCGTGTTCGAGGGCATGCGCGCGCTCATGCTCGAGCAGACGTTTCGCGCGGACTTGATGGTTTGGGCGTTCGCACTCAACGTGCTTTGGATCGCCGCCGCGTCCGTCGCTTTCACCATGCTGTTGAACTCCGCGCGGCGCGCCGGCTCGCTTATCCAGGTCGGCGAATAAGCGCTGGACATTGCACTGCGGGCTTTCGCAATCCATTGACCCCATGACAAAAAAACGACACTCTGCTGCGGTGCAGCAGAAAAACGGCTGGGATTCGGCAGGGATCGGGGTTTTTGGCGGCGCGCCTTCGAGCGCGGCCGTCGATGCTCCTTATCTAACGACCCCGATCTACTGGTTCTACGAAATGAGCCAGGCGGCGCTCAATCCGTCGCGCGCGTTCGCGGATTTGACCAAGCTCTACTTTAAGAATCCGATCAATCCCCTCGCCCACACGCAGTACGGAAAACAGATCGCGGCCGCCGCCGAGATGTTCGAGCGCTCGACGCGGCGCTACGGCAAGCCCGAGTGGGGAATTTCCTCGACTCTAGTCGGCGGCGAGCGGGTCCCGGTCAATATCAAGACCGTGTGGGAGCGGCCGTTCTGCCGGTTGCTGCATTTCGAGCGGAAGCTAGAGCACAAGCCGCGGGTGCCGCAACCGCGCGTGCTGATCGTAGCGCCGATGTCGGGACACTATCCGACGCTGCTGCGCGGCACAGTCGAGGCGTTCCTGCCCAAGCACGACGTCTACATCACCGAATGGATCGATGCGCGCATGGTGCCGGTCAGCGAGGGCCGTTTCGACCTCGACGACTATATCGACTACGTGATCAGCATCCTGCATTTTCTGCGCGGCGACTGCCACGTGGTCGCCGTCTGCCAGCCATCGGTGCCGGTGTTGGCCGCAGTCGCGCGCATGGAGGCCGAGGACGATCCTTACGTTCCCAGTTCCATGGTGCTGATGGGCGGGCCGATCGACACCCGCGAGAAGCCCACGGCGGTTAACAAGCTCGCGGTCGAGCGCGGCATCGAGTGGTTCAAGACCCACGTCATCGCCAAGGTGCCGTGGCCGCACCCGGGCTTCATGCGCGATGTCTATCCGGGTTTCCTGCAGCTCTCTGGCTTCGTCGGAATGAATTTTGAACGCCATCTCGACGCGCATAAGGAGATGTTCAATCACCTGGTCGCCGGCGACGGCGACTCGGCGCAGAAGCACCGCGAATTCTACGACGAGTATCTCGCCGTCATGGACCTCACCGCCGAGTTCTATCTGCAGACGGTGGATACCGTGTTCGTCCGCCACGCATTGCCGAAGGGCGAGATGACTCACCGCGGCAGGCCGGTGGACCTGGCGGCGATCCGCCGCGTCGCGCTGCTCACGATCGAGGGCGAGAACGACGATATTTCCGGCGTCGGCCAGACCGAAGCAGCGCATCGGCTGTGCGTGAATATCCCGACCGAGCGCAAGGCGCATTACCTGCAGCCGACCGTCGGCCATTATGGTGTGTTCAACGGCTCGCGTTTCCGCGCCGAAATCGCGCCGCGCATGTCCGACTTCATGTTGTCCAACAACCGCGCCTTTGCCGCCGCGGCTCCGGCACTTGCCAAACCCAGGCGCGCCGCAGTGCGCTAGCGCTTGCCCGAATCAGGCGTTTCGATTCTTCTCCGGCGGTGCGATTCGAAACCGCTGCGCAATTTCTCCTGCCGTTCCTGCGGCCCGCGCCGCAACCGGGGACATCCGACCGGTTCCTGGTCTCGTGCGCCGATGAGGCAGTCGAAGTAAAAATCGTTCGCCATCCGCGCGCCCGCAACTACAATCTGCGTGTCAAGGAATCGAGCCGCCAGGCGGTGCTGACCATGCCCCGGCGCGGGAGTCTGCGCGAGGCGCGGGCATTTGCCGAACGCAATGCTGCGTGGATCTCAGCGCGGCTTTCGCGCCTGCCGGTGCCGGTGCCTTTCGCACCCGGCTCTTCGATCCCGTTGCACGGCATTTCGCATGCGATCGAGCATCGGCCAAAGGCGCGCGGCACGGTCTGGACCGAGGAGAACGACGGGCAGGCAATCCTGTGCGTGACTGGGCCGCCCGAGCACCTGCGGCGCCGCCTCATGGATTTTCTAAAACGGGAAGCGCGGCGCGAACTCGTCGAGGCGAGCCGCCGCTACGCGGCCATGCTCGAGGTCAAGATCGGCCGCATCGGCGTGCGCGACACCGGGAGCCGTTGGGGCTCGTGCTCGTTCGAAGGCTCGCTCTCGTTCTCCTGGCGGCTCGTGCTGGCGCCACCCTATGTGCTCGATTATTTGGCAGCGCACGAAGTAGCGCACCGAGTCGAGCTCAATCATTCGCGCCGCTTCTGGCGGGTGGTGGAGCGGCTCTTTCCGGAATGGCGCCGCGCGGAAGCCTGGCTCAAGGCGCACGGCAACGGCCTGCACCGCTTCGGCGCCAGCTGATCAGCGGCGGCCGAACAGCTTGTCGAACAGCCAACGGTCGAGCGTCATGCCGGGGCTTTCGCGCTCCGGCGTGGGCGTGGGAGCCCCCGGCACGTCCGCGGGCGGAAGGGCGCCGGGCAAGGTACCGGCGCCGATGCCCGGCAGGTCCACGACCGGCATGTTCTGGTGCGCAGTGCGCATGAAGCGGCTCCAGATCTCGACCGGCAAATTGGAGCCCGACGCGCGCTTGGTGGGCGTGCCGTCGTCGTTTCCGAGCCACACGCCGGCGACGAGCCGGCCGGTATAGCCTACGAACCAGGCGTCGCGGAAATCCTGGCTCGTTCCGGTCTTCCCGGCCGCGGTCCAGCCAGGCAGCGACGCGCGGCGCGCGGTGCCGGTCGCAAGCGTCTCGGCGAGCATGCGGTTCATCATCGCCACGTGCGCCGGCATGACCACGCGGCCCAGGCTGTTCGAGGTGCGGGCGAAGAGAATTTTTCCACCCGGTCCGCGCACGCGATCGATCACGTGCGGGATCACGCCGATCCCGCCATTGGCAAATGGCGCGAAGGCAGTGGTGAGCTCTAGTGGCGTCACTTCCGAGGTGCCGAGCGCGAGCGAGGGAACCGGATCGAGCTTGGAGGCAATGCCGAGCCGGAGTGCCGTGGCGGCAACGTTCCTGGGGCCGAGCTCAAGCGTGAGCCTGACGGCGACGGTGTTCAGCGAATGGGCGAGGGCTGTCGAAAGCGCCACCGGACCATAATATTCGCGAGTGAAATTCTCCGGCCGCCAACCGCGCACGTCGACCGGCGCGTCCTCGCGCACGCTCTCCGGCGTCAGCCCGCGTTCGAGCGCGGTGAGATAAACGAACGGTTTGAAGGCCGAACCGGGCTGGCGATGGGCGGCGATGGCGCGGTTGAACTGGCTCTCCGCGTAGGAGCGGCCACCGACCAGCGCGCGCACGCGGCCATCCGGGTCGATGGCGACGAGCGCCCCCTGCGTCACTCCGTAGCGTTCGCCCTGCTTCCCGAGTTCCTCTGAAAGCGCCTTCTCGGCGGCGACCTGGAGCACTGGATCGATCGTGGTCTGCACGGTGACGTCGCTCTCGAGCGGGCCCACATAGTCGTCGAGCGCGTCCATCACCCAGTCGGCGACATAGCCGATGGAACCTAGGCCGTTGCTCCGCACGATCGCGGGTTGGCGACCGCGCGCGGTGCGCGCCATGGCGTCGGAGATGAACTTCTCGCTCACCAGCGCGGCAAGCACGAGCTCGGCGCGCTCGCGGGCTGCGGCGAGATTGCGCGTGGGCGCGAGCCGTGAGGGCGACTTCACAAGACCCGCGAGCATCGCGGCTTCCGCAAGCGTCACGACGCGCGCGGACTTGCCGAAATAGCGTTGCGCCGCCGGCTCGACGCCGTAGGCGCCCGAGCCGAAATAGACGCGATTGAGATAAAGCTCGAGAATCTGGTCCTTCGAATAGGCGCGCTCGAGCCAGAGCGCGAGAATCAGTTCCTGCACCTTGCGCGCGACCGTGCGCTCCTGCGTCAGAAACAGATTCTTGGCCAATTGCTGCGTCAGCGTCGAGCCGCCTTCGCGCACGGCGCGGGAGGTGACGTTCACATAGAGTGCGCGCGCGAGCCCGATCGGGTCGAGGCCGAAGTGGGAATAGAAGCGGCGGTCCTCGATGGCGATGACGGCCTGCGGCAGATAGGGCGGCAGCGCGCGCAACGGGACGGCAACGCCGCCCATCTCGCCGCGGGTCGCGATCACTTTACCGTCGATGCCGAGGATAGAGACGGTCGGCGGGCGAATGGGCACGACGAGCGTCGCGAGCGGCGGCAGCCGCGAGGCTTGATAACCGACGTAACCGGCGGACGCGAGCCCGGCCCAGAGTGCGAGCACGAAGCTCCAATAGAGAAGTCGACGAATGGCGCCCCGGCGGGACTTCTTGCGGCGCGGCTTTTTGTTCGCGTTGCGCGGCGCCAGTGCTTCGCGCGCGGCGGAGCCGTCGGCGCCGATGCGATCGCGCGTGTGCAAGCCGAAATCGAACAGCGTGCCGAAGGTGCCGAGCGCGGGCTCGCGGCGGGCCTTGCGCTTTCTGACGAACATTCCTCTATCCGGTCCGGCTCCCAGCGCCGGCTCGCCTCAGCCCCTGAGGTTAAGGAACCCTAAAAGCGGCGGTTTAAGGGGCGGTTAAGCGGTAGCCGAGCCTTGCGTAATCACCGCAAAACGGCAGGCACCGGCGGCCGGCCCGGCTTGGCCCGGGGCGCCTCTTCTTCCTTGCGCTCGAAGATCGCCAACAGCGCGCGGCGGATCGTGGCCTGGCGCGGCGCCGAGATGATCTTGGCGCCCATCAGGTCGGTGACATAGAAGACGTCAACCGCGCGCTCGCCGAAGGTCGCGACATGCGCCGAGGCGATGTTGAGATTGAGCCGCGAAATCGCGTGCGTGAGGTCGTGCAGAAGGCCGGGCCGGTCGAGCCCCGAAACCTCGAGCACGGTGTGGCGGTTCGACCAGACATTGTTGATGTTGACCTCGGGTTCGATCGAGAACGCGCTGTGGCGCGGCTTGGCGCGGCGGGCGACTGCGTCGGACGGACGCCGCTCGCCCTTAAGCGCCTGCTCGATGCTTTCGGCGATGCGCCGCGCGCGGCGCTCTTCATCCTCGTCGAGCTCGAATTCGCGCGAGATCGAGATCGAATCGAGCGCGAGCCCGTCGGTGGTGGTGAAAATCTGCGCATCGACGATATTGGCGCCGGCGGCGGCGCAGGCGCCTGCAATGATGGAAAGCAGACGCGGGTGGTCGGGCGCCAGAATGGTGAGCTCCGTCACGCCGCGTGCAGCATCGATCTTGGCGGCGGTGGCGAGCCGGCGGCCCTCGGTCTCGGCCTTTCGAAGGAACCCGGCGTGCGCGAGCTTGCGCTCCAGATCCACCTTCAACCAGTAAGGCGGATAGTGGCGGGCGACATAGCGCTCGATCTCGGCGGGTTGCCAGCCGGAAAGCGTGGTCTTGAATTCCGCTTGCGCGAACTCGACGCGGCGGGCGCGATTCACTTCCGAGAAGCCGCCGGTCAACGTCGGCTCGGTCTCGTAATAGAGATTGCGTAGGAGTTGCGCCTTCCAGCCGTTCCAGACACCGGGGCCTACGGCGCGGATGTCGGCGGTGGTAAGGATCAGCAGGAGCTTCATACGTTCCAGATTCTGCACGACCGCGGCGAAGTCCTCGATGGTCTTGCGGTCGGCCAGATCGCGCGACTGGGCGATGGTGGACATGACCAGATGCTGCTCGACCAGCCAGGAGACGGTTTCGGTCTCGGCCACGCTGAGGCCGAGGCGCGGGCAGAAGCGGCGAGCGACCTTGGCGCCCGCGACCGAATGATCCTCGGGCCGACCCTTGGCGATGTCGTGCAGGAATAGCGCGACATAGAGCAGATCGCGGTTCATGATTCCGGCCATCAGCTCGTTGGCCAGACCGTATTCGGGATTGGTGCCGCGCTCGATCTCCGACAGTACGCCGATGCAGCGAATCAGATGCTCGTCGACCGTATAGTGGTGATAGAGGTTGAACTGCATCATCGCGACGACGCGGCCGAAGTCGAGCACGAAATGGCCCAAGACGCCGGCTTCGTTCATCTTGCGCAGCGCCTGTTCGGGGGCGTTTTTCGAGGTCAGAATCTCGCGAAACAGCCGGTTAGCGGTCTCGTCGGCACGCAGTTCCGTGTCGATCAGCTTCAGCGAGCGGCGGACGACGCGGAGCGCGTCGGGCTTGAAGTCGAGGTCATGACGTTCTGCCAAGTGGAACATGCGGATCAGGTTCACGGGATCGCGCGCGAACGCCTCGGGATCGGAAATATTGATGCGGTCGTATTCGACGACGAAATCGGGATAGTCCTTCATCGGCCGGCGCTTGGGGCGCACCAGGCGCGCGACCATGCGGGTCAAGCCTTGGGCCGGCTTGACGTGACGCTCCTCCAATTCGGCGCAGACGATGGCGGTGAGATCGCCGACGTCCTTGGCGACGAGGAAGTAGTGCTTCATGAAGCGCTCGACGTCCTGCTGGCCCGGATGCTCGGTGTAGCCGAGCCGGATTGCCATATCGCGCTGCACCTCGAACGAGAGCCGTTCCTCGGCGCGGCCGGCGAGAAAATGCAGATGGCAGCGCACCGCCCATAGGAATTCCTCGCAGCGGCGGAATAGCGATAGTTCAGCGCGCGAGTAGACGCCTTTTTCCACGAGCTCATCGGCGGTTTTCACGCGATAGACGTATTTGGCGATCCAGAACAGCGTATGCAGATCGCGCAGCCCGCCTTTGCCGTCCTTGACGTTCGGCTCGACCAGATAGCGCGACTGGCCGGCGCGGCGGTGCCGCTCGGCGCGCTCAGCGAGCTTGGCGGCGACAAACTCGTGCGCGGTGCCCTGCACGATTTCCTTGTCGAAGCGGCGATCGAACTCCTCGAACAGCGCGCGGTCGCCGAACAAGTGGCGCGCCTCGAGCAGCGACGTCCTGATCGTCATGTCGGCGCGGGCCTGACGGATGCATTCGTCGATCGAGCGCGTCGCGTGACCGACCTTGAGGCCCATGTCCCAGAGCGCGTAGAGCACGGATTCGGCGACGCTCTCGCCCCATGCGGTCTGTTTGTAAGGGAGCAGGAACAGGAGATCGATATCGGAGCCGGGCGCCAGCATGCCGCGGCCGTAGCCGCCTATGGCGACGATCGCCATGCGCTCGCTCGAGGAGGGATTGGCCGAACGATAGACGCCGGTCGCGACCTCGAAGGCGAGGCCGACGATGCCGTCCATCAGCCGCGACAGCCGCTCGGCGCAGGCACGGCCGGAGCGATCGGCGACAAGCAGCTTCTCGGCAGTCGCGCGGCCCTCCAGATAGGTGCGCTTCAGCTGCGCGGCGACCGCGGCGCGCAGCTCCTGCTCGTTGTTGGCATGCTTCTGGGCCAGCGCCGCAAGCCGCGCACGGGTCGCTTTGAGATCGATGATTTCGGCGTGTGCGGCTTCGGGCCGGCGCCGGCGGCTGGTCTCGAGCATAGTGGCAACGCGGCCTTTCCTGGCGCGGCATAACCGATCACAAGAGCCAAGTCACCGCAGGCTACCGATCGGCATGTTCTTAGACCGAGTAGCGCTTTCAGCGCGGGGCCCACAGTGATTGGCCTTCGAGACAATATACTGAAATTAATTATATGATATGGACTTAACAGGCGCCAAGGCGACAAGCTTCGGCCGGGAGATGAACGATGGACGCGACCGAACTGCGCGCACTGCAAGCGCCTTTGAAGGATCGCTACAAGAAAGAGCCGAACGCCGCGCTCGTCACGCTGAAGGCCAAGGGCGTGCTCAACGAGGGCCTCACCTGCAAGGTAGAGACCGGCCGCGCCATCGCACTCGCTGG
The DNA here is from genome assembly GCA_036559465.1 of Xanthobacteraceae bacterium. Taxonomy (GTDB): domain Bacteria; phylum Pseudomonadota; class Alphaproteobacteria; order Rhizobiales; family Xanthobacteraceae; genus JAHFPN01. Next base: position 45,513 of record DATBTC010000063.1, on the reverse strand, counting down.
ACTGCATCCTGCGACCGGCGGCTCAGGTCATGAACTGTGCTCAGGCGATATGTTGCTCGAGGCTCTCGTCGCCTGTGCCGGCGTCACGTTGAACTCAGTAGCGACCGCGTTCGGCATCGAGATTCGTTCGGGCCAGGTCGAGGCCGAGGGCGACATCGATTTTCGCGGCACGCTCGGCGTCGATCGCGAGGCGGCGGTCGGCTTCGAGCGCATCGGTGTCACCTTCAATATCGACACCGACGCCACCCAGGAGCAGCTCGACAAGTTGCTCGCAGTCACCGAGCGCTATTGCGTGGTGCTGCAGACGATACGTAAGGGCGTGCCGGTAGCGGAGGCAAAAATCGTCCGTAAGCGCTGACGGTTTATCAACAAAATCAAAGGGTTATGTAAGTAAAATTCTAAAGATAGTATCTTTATCATTTTAAACTTGCCTGCTAGGTTCTAGCCTCCTCAGCGGGAAGCTACTTCATGTCCTGGCGTCCAGTCGTCATCGAATCCGGCATCGACGAGCGGTCCGCGCTGCCCGGCCGCGGCAGCTCGCTTTCCAACCAGATCATCGCCGAGGTGCGCGAGGCGCTGTTCGAAAAGCGCCTCAAGCCCGGCGATTTCCTCGACACTGAAAAAGAGCTTGCCGCCAAATACGGCGTGAGCCGCATCGTAGCGCGCGACGCACTGCGTACGCTGGAAGCGCTCGGCGTGGTCGAGATCCGAATGGGCGCCAAGGGTGGCGCGCGCATCGCGCATGGCAATCCGCGGCTGTTCGCCGAGGCGCTGGCGGTGCAGCTGGAGCTGACCGGCGTCGAAGTGCGCGAGATCATGGACGCGCAACGCGGCATCGAATGCATCGCCGCCGAGCTAGCGGCCGAGAACGCCACCGCCCAAGACATCGCCAAATTGCGTGCCCTCTTGGAAGACGCAGAGAACAAGATCGACGACGTGGACGGACTGACGCGTTCGAGCCGCGACTTTCATCTGGCGATCGCCGAGGCCTCGCACAACCGCGTGCTCGTGGCCGAACTCATTTCGCTGCAGCATGTCTCGTGGCCGACGCGGAACCGGACGCTCACCCCTCCGGTCGCGCGCCACATCGTCGACGTGCACCGGGAACTCGTGGACTTGATCGAGGCGCGCGACGCCGCCGCAGCGCGGCGCCTGATGGACGACCACGTGAAAATGATCCGCACCCGACGCGTCACCGAGCACGCCAAGGGAAAACCCAACGATCCGAGTTGCTGCTAATTATCAAAATCAAACGAGGAGGAAACCGTGGCCAAATTCGTCATCGAACCGCATTTCCGGCTGCAGGAATGGGTAGCCGAGGAGAAAGATTATTTCCGCAAGGAAGGACTCGAATACGAGTTCCGCGAGATGGTGCGCAAGACCGACGGCAAGATTCACGACAAGGGCGCCAAGGTCGGCGCCTTCCAGGCCATCGAGCAAGGGCGACCCTCGAACGTCACCTGCGCCTGCCACTGGACCGTCAACGTCGCCGCCTCCAAAGGCCATACCAAGATGTATGGCGACGTTTATTCGGTGTCGCCCTCGGGCGTGTTCGTGCCGCTGGGCTCGCCGGTGCAGACGCCGGCCGACCTCGCCGGCGTTCCGGTCTCGGTCGGCTTCCAGTCGGGCAGCCACTACTCGACCATTCAGGCGCTCGAGCAATATATGCCGGCCGACAAGATCAATCTCTCGTTCAATGACGGCATGCTGTTCAAGCGCATGGAAATGCTGATCGACGGCGAGATACCGGCCTGCGCGCTGTTCAGCGGACCTTATTATTTCGCCGAGCAACTCGGCTTCCGCAAAGTGCTCGACACCACCTTCATGATCTCGACCATGATCAACGGCGACCCGGACCCGGAGGATATCCGCAAGTATTTCCGGGCGCTGCGGCGCGCTCAGCGCGACATCGATCTGCGGCCCGAACTCTATACGCATTATTACAAGAAGGAGTTTCCCGAGCGCTACCACGACAAGATGGATACGCGCCGCTGGGGACCGGGCGAGCGGCTGGTGTTTGAGCCCTACTCGAAGGAAGTGTTCGAGGAATCCTTCGACTGGATCGCCAAGCACGAGATTTTCGCCGAGGGCCAGATGGGTTCCGGCAAATATGAGGACTCGGTCGTTTCGCTGGCCTAACCCTGAGCGCACGAATCGAGACGGCGCCGCTAAACGCGGCGCCGTTTGCATTTCCGTCGCTCACTTTTCCTGCTGCTTTCTCAATAACTTAAGCCGATAGAGCGCCTCGAGCGCTTCCTTCGGCGACAGCGCGTCGGGATCGACCCGGTCGAGCTCGTCTTTCAGCGGATCCTCGGGCGGCGAGGCGCTCCTCGCGGCGGAAAACAGCGGAAGGTCGTCGATGAGCTTGTGCGTCGGCGCGGCACGGTCGGAAGCTTCAAGCTCGGCGAGCACCAGGCGCGCCCGTTCGATCACGGCCATGGGCAGGCCCGCGAGCTTCGCCACTTGAATTCCGTAGGAGCGGTCGGCGACGCCTTCGGTCACCTCGTGCAGGAAAATCACGTCGCCCTGAAACTCCTTGACCCGCACGGTGGCGTTCACCAGCCGCTTCAGGCGGGCTACCAACGCGGTCAGCTCATGAAAGTGCGTGGCGAACAAAGCCCGGCAGCGGTTCTTCTCGTGCAAATGCTCGAGCGACGCCCAGGCGATCGATAGTCCGTCGAAGGTCGCAGTGCCGCGGCCGATCTCGTCGAGGATCACCAGCGAGCGCTCGGTCGCCTGATGCAGGATCGCCGCGGTTTCCACCATCTCGACCATGAAGGTGGAGCGGCCGTGGGCAAGATCGTCGGCCGCACCGACGCGCGAAAACAGCCGGTCGATCACGCCGATCTTGGCGCGCCGCGACGGCACGAAGCTGCCCATTTGCGCCAGGATCGCAATCAGCGCGTTCTGGCGCAAAAACGTGGACTTGCCCGCCATGTTGGGGCCGGTGACGAGCCAGATGCGGCCCGCTTCTTCGATCGCAGGCGGCGACAGATCGCTATCATTGGCCACGAACGGCCCGTGCTCGCGCCGCAGCGCCTCCTCCACGACCGGGTGGCGGCCGGCTTCGATGCGGAAATCGAGCGAGGCGTCGACCTCGGGCCGGGTCCAGGCTTCAGCCGCGGCAAGCTCGGCGAGTGCGGAGGCTACATCGACGCGCGCGAGGGCGTCGGCGACGGCTTCGAGGCTCTTCGCAGAAGCGATCACTTTCTCCGTCATCTGGTCGAAGATCGAAAGCTCGAAGCCAAGCGCGCGTTCGCCGGCTGAAGAAATGCGCGACTCCAATTCGCCGAGCTCGGACGAAGTGAAGCGCATGGCGCCGGCCAGCGTCTGACGGTGGATGAAGGTCTCGCGCGCGGGACCGCCCAGGAGCCGCTCGCCCTGGGCGGCAGGAACTTCCACAAAATAGCCGAGCACATTGTTGTGCTTGATCTTGAGTGAGCGGATGCCGGTCTCCTCGGCATAGCGCGTCTGCAAACCGACGATCACGTGGCGGGCGTCGTCGCGCAGCTTGCGCGCGGCATCGAGGTCCGGATCGAAGCCCGCGCGTACGAAACCGCCGTCGCGCTTCAAGAGCGGCAGATCGTCGGCGAGGACGGCGGCGAGCTCCCCGGCGAGCTTGCCGCCCGGTGCCTCGAGCGCCTTGAGCGCGGAAGCCAGTTCCGGCAGCAGTTTCACCGCGCCACCAAGAACATCGGCAATATTCTCGGCGGACCCGAGCGCTTCGCGCACGGCGGCGAGATCGCGCGGCCCGCCGCGGCCGAGCGAGAGCCGCGCAAGCGAGCGCGAAAGATCGGGCGTCTTGCTGAGCGCCTCGCGCAGTTCGGCGCGGCAGCGCGCGTCTTCGACCAAGAGCGCGACCGCATCGAGACGTCCGTTGATCGCATCGGGTTCGATCAGGGGGCTCGCCAGCCGCGCGGAGAGCATACGAGCGCCGGCGGCGGTCATGGTGCGGTCGATCACGGAAAGCAGCGAGCCGCGCGTTTGGCCAGAAAGCGTGCGGATCAATTCGAGATTGGCGCGCGTCGGCGCGTCGATGACGAGCACCGCCGCGCGCTCGCGTGCCGGCGGCGAAAGCGCCGGACGCTTGCCAAGCTGCGTGCGGTCCACATAGGTCACGGCCGCGGCCGCCGCGGAAAGCTCGAGACGCGAGAACGCACCGAAGGAATCGGCCGTCGCCACGTTGAAGAAGGAAGCCAGCCGGCGGTCCGCCGTCGCGCCGTCGAACAGGTCGCGGGTAACCGGGCTCACCGCCGCCAAGGACCGCCACAGCGGTTTCAGCTCCGCGTCCTCGTAAAGATTGTCGGCGATCACGACCTCTCCGGGCTCCAGCCGCGCGAGCTCCGCGCCGAGCCTTATGCGATCGCATTCGGTGGCGAAGAACTCACCGGTGGAGATGTCGAGCCAGGCAATGCCGAATAGCGCCTCGGCGTCGCTAGCGGGCCTGCCGCGCGCGATGGCGACCAGCCAATTGTTGCGGCGGGCCTCCAAGAGCGTGTCCTCGGTGAGTGTGCCTGGCGTCACGAGACGGGTGACGTCGCGGCGCACCAGCGACTTGGAGCCGCGCTTGCGCGCTTCGGCCGGGTCCTCGATCTGCTCGCAGACGGCGACCCGGTGGCCGAGCGCGATCAGGCGATGCAGATATTCTTCCGAGCGCTCGACCGGCACGCCGCACATCGGAATGTCGCGGCCCAGATGCTTGCCGCGCTTGGTGAGCACGATGCCAAGCGCGCGGGAAGCTAGTTCGGCGTCGTCGAAGAACATCTCGTAGAAATCGCCCATCCGGTAGAACAGCAGGCAATCGGGATTGGCGGCCTTGATCTCGATATATTGCTCCATCATCGGTGTAATGCGCGCCGGCGTATCGGCCTCGGGGCCGGCGTCGGAAGGCACTGGCGCGCGCTCGATATCCATGCATCGACGCTAGCAGATGGCCCCAGCCCTTTCATCGGGCCTTCGTCCTTGAGCAACAGCCTGACGCTCCGCTAAGGTCGGAATTCCGGCGACCGCGCCGGAAGAAGATGTGTCAGGAGTATCGATGTCCGCGGGCAAAAAAGGCCAGACCCGGCCCCACTTCACCGACCAGGAAGCGCTGCAGTTCCACAGCCAAGGCCGGCCCGGGAAGCTCGAGGTCGTCGCCACCAAGCCCATGGCGACGCAGCGCGACCTGTCGTTGGCATATTCGCCGGGCGTCGCCATACCCGTGCTGGCAATCGCCGCCGATCCCGGCCTCGCCTACGACTACACGGTGAAAGGCAATCTGGTCGGCGTCATCACCAACGGCACCGCCATTCTGGGCCTGGGCAATCTCGGCGCGCTGGCTTCGAAGCCGGTGATGGAAGGCAAAGCGGTTCTGTTCAAGCGCTTCGCCGACATCGATGCCTTCGATCTTGAGGTCAATACCGAGGACCCGGACGAATTCATCAATTGCGTGCGCTATCTCGGCGCCACCTTCGGCGGCATCAATCTCGAAGACATCAAGGCGCCGGAGTGTTTCATCATTGAGCAGCGCCTGCGCGAGCTGCTCGACATTCCAGTGTTCCACGACGACCAGCACGGCACCGCGATCATCGCCGCGGCCGGCATCATCAACGCGCTCGACCTGACCGGCCGCGACCTAAAGACCGCCAAGCTCGTGATCAACGGCGCCGGCGCCGCGGGCATCGCCTGCGTCGAGCTCTTGAAATCGCTCGGGCTCGGCTACAACAACGTCGTGCTCTGCGACACCAATGGCGTGGTCTACAAGGGCCGCACCAAGGGCATGAACCAATGGAAGTCGGCGCACGCGGTAGAAACCAAGGCGCGAACGCTGGCGCAAGCGATCGAGGGCGCCGACATCCTGTTCGGCCTCTCTGCGATGGGCGCCTTCACGCAGGATATGATCAAGTCGATGGCGAAAAACCCGATCATTTTCGCCATGGCCAATCCCGATCCCGAGATCACGCCCGAAGACGTCGCGGCGGTACGCGACGACGCCATCATGGCGACCGGGCGCTCAGATTATCCGAACCAGATCAATAACGTGCTCGGGTTTCCCTATATCTTTCGCGGTGCGCTCGACGTGCGCGCCAAGACCATCAACATGGAGATGAAGATCGCCGCGGCCAAAGCGCTCGCCGATCTTGCGCGGGAAGACGTACCCGACGAGGTCGCCGCCGCCTATGGCGCACGGCCGAAATATGGGCCCGACTACATCATCCCTGTGCCGTTCGACCCGCGGCTGATCTCCTTTATCCCGCCCGCAGTGGCGAAAGCCGCGATGGACTCCGGCGTCGCGCGGCGACCGATCGTCGACATGAACGCGTATGCCCAGCAGCTGCGCACGCGGCTAGATCCGGTCGCCAGCGTCTTGGCGCGCGTATTCGAGCGGCTTCGGCGCCAGCCCAAACGCGTCGTGTTCGCCGAAGGCGAAGAGGAGCAGGTGGTGCGCGCGGCTGCGAGCTTCGTCCATCAGGGGCTCGGCACGGCGGTGCTGGTCGGCCGCGAGGAACAGGTGCGCGCAGCGGCGAAGAACGCGAATATCGACATCCACGACGGCATCGAAATCCACAACGCGCGGCTCTCCAAGCGCAACGCCGACTACGCGAATTTTCTCTATGAGCGCCTGCAGCGGAAGGGCTTCTTGTTCCGCGATTGCCAGCGGATGATCAACATCGACCGCAACATTTTCGCCGCCGCCATGGTGGCGCTCGGCGATGCCGATGCGATGGTCTCGGGCGCCACGCGCAATTATTCGGTGGTGCTCGAGGAAGTGCGGCGCGTGATCGACCCCAAGCCCGGCCACCGGGTGATCGGCGTCTCGCTGGTGCACGCGCGCGGCCGCACGGTGCTGGTCGCCGACACGGCGGTGACGGAAATGCCGACAGCAAACGAGCTGGTCGAGATCGCGATCGAGGCCGCCGGCGTCGCGCGCCGGCTCGGCTATGAGCCGAGAGTCGCCATGCTCGCCTTCTCCAACTTCGGCCAACCGCCGGGCGACCGCGCGACGCGAGTGCAGGAGGCGGTGAAGATCCTGCACGAGCGCACGATCGACTTCGAGGTGGACGGCGACATGGCGGCGGACGTGGCGCTCAACCGCGAGCTTGCGGCCGCTTATCCATTCAACCGGCTCACCGGCACGGCAAACGTGCTGGTGATGCCGGCGTTCCACTCGGCCGCGATCTCGACTAAGATGCTGCAGGAGTTGGGCGGCGCCACGGTGATCGGCCCGCTGCTCGTCGGCCTCGACAAGCCGGTGCAGATCGTGCCGCTGTCGGCCAAGGATTCCGATCTGGTGAACATGGCCGCGCTCGCGGCCTACAACATCAGCGGCTGAACATCAGGCCTTGAGGCCATTCTCGCGCGCGAGATCGGAAAGCTTCCGCAGCGGCCGCGCGCCCATGTGCGAGATCACTTCGGCCGCCGCCAGCGCGCCAAGCTGCGCCGAGGCCTTGTGCGGCAAGCCGCGCGCAAAGCCGTGAAGGAAGCCCGCGGCGAACAAGTCGCCGGCGCCGGTCGCATCGACCACCCGCTCGACCGGAAAGACCGGCACTGATTCCATTTTGCCGCCATCTACCACAACGGCCCCCTTCTCGCTGCGGGTGACGACGCCAAGCTTGGCGTCCTTCTTCAAGCCAGCGAGCGCGGTGTCGAAATCAGCGGTCTCGTAGAGACTCTTCAATTCCGATTCATTGGCGAACATAAGATCGACGACGCGATCGCGCAGCAGCGCCACGAACTCGCCGCGAAAGCGATCGACGCAAAAGGAATCGGAAAGAGTAAGCGCCACGGTGCGGCCCGCGTCATGGGCTATTTTCGCGGCCTTGCGGAAGGCTTCCTTGGCGTCCTTGGGGTCCCACAGATAGCCCTCCAGATACGTGATCGCGGCGGCGGCGATCTCCTCGGCCAGGACATCGGAGGACGACAGATTCTGCGCCGCGCCCAGATAGGTGTTCATGGTGCGCTCACCGTCGGGCGTCACCAGAATGTAGCAGCGCGCGGTCGAAGGACCGTCGCTCGCCGCCTTGGTGGTGAAGACGACGCCGGCCGCGCGGATATCGTGCGCGAACACCCGGCCCAAGCCGTCTTCCTTGACCTTGCCGACGAAAGCGGCGCGACCGCCGAAGCTCGCTACGCCCACCATGGTGTTGGCCGCCGAGCCGCCGGAGATTTCGGTCGCCGGGCCCATGGCCGAATAGATCGCCTCGGCGCGCGCCTCGTCGATCAGGGACATGGAGCCCTTCGGCATTTTCTGGCGCACCAGAAAATCGTCGTCGGTGCGCGCGAGCACGTCAACGATCGCGTTGCCGATGCCGATGACGTCGTAGCGGGGAGCGGCCATGGTCTTCTCCAGTCAGCGCATCGGCCTAGCAAGGCGCCCCTGTGCCCGCAACCGCACGGCGCGTGCGGTATAAGCTTGGGCCTCGGCCCATCCCCTTGCTTCGCGCGGCGTTCGCGTGGCATGAGGCGGCCCGCACGGGGGCAGCGATGGCCGAGTTCAAGCAGCGCGTTTTCTCAGGGGTGCAGCCCAGCGGCAATCTGCATCTCGGGAATTATCTCGGCGCCATCAAGCGCTTCGTCGAGCTGCAGGCGAAGTACGACTGCATCTATTGCGTCGTCGATCTGCACGCGATCACGGTCTGGCAGGACCCGGACGAGCTGACCAAGAGCATCCGCGAGGTGACCGCGGCCTTCATCGCCTCCGGCATCGATCCGAAGCAGCACATCATCTTCAACCAGAGCCAAGTTTCCGAGCACGCGGAGCTCGCCTGGGTGTTCAGTTGCATCGCGCGCGTGGGCTGGCTCAACCGCATGACCCAGTTCAAGGAGAAGGCGGGCAAGGACCGCGAGAATGTCTCGGTCGGCCTTTACGCGTATCCATGCCTGATGGCCGCCGACATTCTGGCCTACCGCGCGACGCACGTTCCGGTCGGCGAGGACCAGAAGCAGCATCTGGAGCTGACGCGCGACATCGCGCAGAAATTCAACAACGATTTTGCCAAACGCATCGCCGCACTCGGCCACGGCGACGCTTTCTTTCCGCTCACCGAACCGCTGATCTCGGGCCCGGCGATGCGCGTGATGTCGCTGCGCGACGGCACGAAGAAGATGTCGAAGTCGGACGCCTCCGACTATTCGCGCATCAATCTTGCCGACGATGCCGACACGATCGCGCAGAAGTTCAAGAAAGCAAAAACCGACCCGCTGCCGTTCCCGAGCGACGAGAAGGAACTCGAGACGCGGCCGGAGGCGGAGAACCTCGTCGGCATTTATTCGGCGCTCACCGGCAAGACCAACGCCGAAGTGCTGAAGGAATTCGGCGGCGCCCAGTTCTCCCGATTCAAGGACGCGCTGACCGAACGCGCGGTCGCGAAGCTCGGCCCGATCGGCGGTGAGATGAAGCGGCTGATGCAGGACCCCGCCCAACTCGACCGGGTACTCGCCGATGGTTCGGCTCGTGCGCGGGCCATCGCCGCCGAAACCATGAAGGCGGTCAAGGACATCTGCGGTTTCGTGCGTGCTTGATTTGTGCGCTTTGCGCGCTCGGCCCGAGCGTGGCAGCATTCGCGTGTTCGGCGGACCGATTGCATGAGCCGACCCAAAGAGATGCCCGCAGAGTATCCGCGCACGTTCCTCGTCGTCATCGACGAGACGCCGGAGTGCGACCGCGCCGTCTATTACGCGAGCCGGCGGGCGGCGCGTACCAGCGGCAAGCTCGTCATGGTCGCGGTCGCCTCGCCGCCGGGCGGCAACCAGGAGTGGCTCGGTGTGAGCGAACTCATGCGCGCGGAAGCGCTCGAGGAGGCCGAGAGCCGGCTCGACGAATTCGCCGCGCGCGCCCGTAACCTGGCCGGCATCGATCCGCAACGAGTAGTTCGCGAGGGCAAGAAGCCGGAAGAGATTCTGAAGCTGATCCAGGAAAACCGCGAGATCGCGATCCTGGTTCTGGCGGCCGGAACCGGCGCCGAAGGGCCGGGCCCCCTGGTTTCCTCGCTGGCCGGGGGCGGCTCCGGAACCTTCCCGATCCCGATCACGATCGTGCCCGGACATCTGACCGACGCCCAGATCGACGCCCTTTCCTGAGCGGCCTTTCGGACCAAGCCCGGAAGCCCTACATTAGAGGAGAAATCGGGCGCCGACTCGCGCCCGGGAGAAAGCAATGTTCATCCAGACCGAGACGACCCCCAATCCGGCAACGCTCAAGTTCCTGCCCGGGCGGACCGTGCTTCCGGAAGGCACGCTCGACATGCGCGACGCGAGCACGGCGGAGCGTTCGCCGCTCGCTGCCAAGCTGTTCGCCGTGCCCGGCGTCAGCGGCGTATTCTTCGGCCAGGATTTCGTCACCGTCACCAAGGCCGAAGGCGACTGGTCGCACCTGAAGCCCGCGATCCTCGGCGCGATCATGGAGCATTACCTCTCCGGCGAGCCGCTCGTGCGCAGCGACGCCGCGGCCGTGGTGGGCACCGAAGAATTCTTCGACGCCAAGGACGAGGCGCTCGTTGTCACGATCAAGGAACTGCTGGAGACGCGCGTGCGCCCGGCGGTGGCCTATGACGGCGGCGACATCACTTTCCGCGGCTTCCGCGACGGCGTCGTCTATCTCGACATGAAGGGATCCTGCGCGGGCTGCCCGTCATCGACAGCAACGCTGAAGAACGGCATCGAGAACCTCTTGCGCCACTTCGTCCCCGATGTGGTCGAGGTGCGTCCGGTCTGACGGAGGCCGGCCAGTCGAAATGCGCGTCCTTGCAATCGATACTGCGCTTGAGGCTTGCTCGGCGGCATTGATCGACACCACGGTCCCGGAGCCGCTTGCCGTCCAATCGCTCGATCTCGACCGTGGCCATGCCGAGGCGCTGATCCCGCTCATCGAACGGGTGTTGAAGAACGCGGGCGCGGGTTTCGATTCCGTCGACCGTATTGTCACCACCATCGGGCCGGGCAGTTTCACCGGCCTGCGCGTTGGCATTTCCGCGGCCCGCGGCCTGGCGCTGGTTTCGGGCAAGCCTGCGGTCGGCGTCACGACGCTGGCGGCGCTGATCGCGCCCTACATCACCGAGAGCGACGCGGTGCCGGTGGTGGCCGCGCTCGATGCGAAGCACGGAAATCTCTACCTGCAAATGGTCGGCGCCGGCGGGCGTACGTTGGTGGCGCCGCGCGCATCGAGCCTGCGCGATGCGATCCGTGCGGTGGCGCTCGGTCCGGTCCGCATCGCGGGCTCGGGCGCGGCGATGCTGGCGGCGCACTGGCCGGCAAATGTAGCCCCGCCGCTGGTAGTCGATCCGCGGCCGGCGCCCGACATCATCTGGGTCGCGCGGCTGGGCGCAGCGGCCGATCCCGCGCACGCCAAGCCGCGTCCGCTTTATCTGCGTCCGGCCGATGCCAAGCCGCAGGACGCGAGCCGCCTGCCACGGCGATGATGGGTTTCTTCTCCCGCCTGTTCGGCAAGAGCGAGCCGGCGATCCTCGATGCGCGGCCGCAGGATGCTGCAACGCTCGCGATCGTGCATGCAACATGCTTCCGTCACGGTTGGAGCGAAGCTGAATTCGAGCAGCTGCTTGCGGATCGCTCGGTGATTGCGCAAGTCGGCCGCAGCGACGGCGGCCGCGGCAGGATCGTCGGATTCATTCTTTCCCGCCGCGCCGCCGACGAGGCGGAGATTCTAACCGTCGCAGTGCTGCCTGCCGAGCGCGGCCGCGGTCTTGCCTCCTCGCTCGTGCGGCGGCACCTGTCGAGACTCGCAGCGCTCGGCGTCGCGCGTCTGTTCCTCGAGGTCGAGGACGGTAACCGCCCGGCACTACGACTCTACGAGCGCGCCGGATTCAGCCAAGTCGGCCGCCGTGAGGGCTATTACGCCAAGCCTGCTGGCACCGCCGTCGCGCGCGTCTTGCGCCGCGACCTGATTTGAACAAGACCTAGCTTGAACGAGGCTTGGCTTAAACAAGATGGACGCCTCGGGTCCACGACCCTAAAATATGGACCTCCTGAGGCGTGCGAAGGATGAGTATCGTGAGCGGCGCAAAGCTGAGCTCCATCGAAGAGGCGTGCATCGCCAAGGGCTTGCGCATGACCGAGCAGCGCCGCGTGATCGCGCGCGTCTTGGGCCGCTCGCAGGACCATCCCGACGTCGAGGAGCTCTACAAGCGCGCGGTCGCGATCGACGATAAGATCTCGATTTCGACGGTCTACCGCACGGTCAGGCTGTTCGAGGACGCCGGCATCATCGAGCGGCACGATTTCCGCGACGGCCGCTCGCGCTACGAGCGAATGCCGCACGAGCACCACGACCATCTAATCGATCTGCGCTCGGGCAAGGTGATCGAGTTCCAATCCGACGAGATCGAGAAGCTGCAGGACGAGATCGCTCGGCGCCACGGCTACAAGATCGTCGATCACCGGCTCGAGCTCTACGCTGTGCCGGTCAAAGACAAGAAGTCCTGATCCGATGCTGCGCACGATCATCGCGCTCGTCGGCTGGGCGATAGCCACGCTGTTCGGGATCCCGGCGCAGTGGATCGCGCTCAAGCTGAAGTTGCCGCTGCGGCGGTCGATCCCGATGTATTATCACAAGCTCTGCCTCGTGTTCTTGGGCGTGCGCGTGCATGTTCGCGGCGCGCCTGCGGCGGAGCGCCCGTTAATGTACGTCTCCAATCATTGCTCGTGGATCGATATTCCGGTCCTGAGCTCGATCACGCCGCTCGTCTTCACCGCCAAGGCCGAGATCGGGCGCTGGCCGGTCGTAAGCCTGTTGGCGCGGCTGCAGCGCACCGTGTTCATCGATCGATCGCGGCGGCAGGCGACCGCCGACGTCAATCGAGAAATCGCTTCGCGCATGATCGACGGCGACCCGGTGGTGCTGTTCGGCGAAGGCACGTCCAGCGACGGAAATACCGTGATGCCGTTCCGCACGGCGCTGTTCGGCGCGGTGCGCGACGCGCTCGGCGACAAGGGCCGGGTCTATATGCAACCGGTGTCGGTGGCCTATACGCGCCTGCACGGCTTACCCATGGGCCGCCAATTCCGGTCGGTCGCAGCGTGGTACGGCGATATCGGACTGACCAGGCATTTTTTCCGAGTGCTGCGCGAGGGCGCGATCGATGTGATCGTGACTTTCGGGCCGATAATTTCGGTGGATGCGGATGCAGATCGCAAGTTGCTGGCGCGCATTGCCGAAGCGGCGGTACGCCGCATGACGGTGGCCGCGCTTTCAGGCCGTATCGAGGTTTCCGGCGGGGCCGTTCCCTTGCCGGTCGAAACCCGGTAAGAGGTAGCCGTGGGCAAAACCCGCAAGCTCTACATCAAGTCCTACGGCTGCCAGATGAACGTCTACGATGCGCATCGCATGGTGGACAGCTTGGCGCGCGATGGATTCGTCGAGACCGCGGAGCCCGAGGACGCCGACCTGATCATCCTCAACACTTGCAATATCCGCGAGAAGGCGGTGGAGAAGATCTATTCCGAGCTCGGCCGTATGCGCCGCATCAAGGCGGATGCGGCGCGCAAGGGGCGCGGCGTGCTCGTCGCGGTCGCCGGCTGCGTCGCGCAAGCCGAGGGCAATGAGATCGTCCGGCGCGCGCCGACCGTGGACATCGTAGTCGGGCCGCAAAGCATCCATCGCCTACCGGAACTGCTCGCGCGTGCCGGCAAAGGAAAGACCGTCGTCGATACCGAATTCCCGCTCGAGGACAAGTTCGACCGTCTGGCGCCGCCGAGCCACGATGCCACGCGCGCCCGCGGTGTCGCCGCGTTCGTGACGGTGCAGGAGGGCTGCGACAAGTTCTGCACCTTCTGTGTCGTGCCCTATACGCGCGGCGTTGAGGTCTCGCGGCCGGTCGGGAAGATCGTGGAAGAAGTGGAACGGCTGGCTGAGGCCGGCGTCGTCGAGGTCACGCTCATCGGTCAGAACGTCAACGCCTATCATGGCTTAGAGCGGAACGGCCGCAGCGCCAGCCTTGCCGATTTGCTGGCACGTGTCGCAGAAGTGCCGGGGATCGAACGGCTGCGCTACACCACGAGCCATCCATGCGACATGGCGGGCGACCTGATTTTCGCGCACCGGGATCTCGAAAAGCTCATGCCCTGCCTGCATCTGCCGGTGCAGTCGGGTTCGGACCGGGTGCTTGAGGCCATGAACCGGGGTCATGATCGCGGCCTGTATCTTTCTGTCATCGAGCGCGTGCGCGCGGCGCGGCCCGATATCGCGGTCTCGTCCGACTTCATCGTCGGCTTCCCGGGCGAGACGGAGAACGACTTCGCGGCAACTATAGATCTCATCGAGCGCGTGGTTTTCACCCAGGCCTATTCCTTCAAATACAGCCCCCGCCCCGGCACGCCGGCGGCGGAAATGGCGCAGATCGACGAAGCCGTGAAGGCGGAGCGCCTGGCGCGGTTGCAAGACCTGCTTGAGCAGCAGAAGCGGGCGTTCAACCGCTCCCTTGTCGGCCGCACGCTCGACGTTCTGTTCGATAAGCCGGGCCGGCTTGCGGGGCAGATCGTCGGTCGCTCGCCGTATCAGCAGCCGGTGCAGGTGAACGCGCCGCAGGACCGCATCGGCACTATCACCGCGGTGCGTGTCGTCGAGGCCGGAGCAAAAAGCTTGCTCGGCGAGATCGTGACCGAAGCGCATGCGCGCAAGCCGCAACACGCGGAACTCGCCACAGGTGGCGCCTGATGCGCAATCCCGATACGCGCAACGCAGTTTCCGCCAAGGACAGAGAAGGTTCGGCGCGCATCGACGTCGCCTTCGACGACAACCGGCTGGCGAGCACCTTGTTCGGTCGCTACGGCGAGAATCTCGCGCTGATCGAGCGCCGTCTCAATGTAGTGGCCGACCACCGCGGCAACCACGCGTCGTTGGAGGGCGAAAAGCTCGCCTGCGAGCAGGCGCGGCTGGTGCTCACGTCGCTCTATGAACAACTGAGCAACGGCCATGAAATCGGTACCGGCGACATCGAAGGCGCGATCCGCCAAGTGGTGGCGCAGGCCTCTCTGTTCGAGGCGGAAGGCGCCGGCGCCTCCGCGAACAGCCGCTTCGAGGAGATCAAGCTTCGCAAGCGCGCAGTGCGCGCGCGAACGCCGATGCAGAATGCTTACCTCCGGGCGCTGAAGCGCCATTCGCTGGTGCTCGCCACCGGCCCCGCCGGCACCGGCAAAACGTGGCTTGCGGTAGCGTACGCCGTGCACCTGTTCGAGCGGCGTGAGATCGACCGCATCATCCTATCTCGCCCCGCGGTCGAGGCCGGCGAGCGGCTCGGGTTTCTGCCCGGTGACATGCGCGAGAAGGTCGATCCGTATCTCAGGCCGATCTACGACGCGTTCTACGACGTCATGGACCGCGGTATGGTCGAGCGCGCGCTGCAAGCCGGCGAAATCGAGATCGCACCGCTTGCGTTCATGCGCGGCCGCACGCTCGCCAATGCCGCCGTCATCCTCGACGAGGCGCAGAACACGACCTCGATGCAGATGAAGATGTTCTTGACCCGGCTCGGCGAGAATTCGCGCATGATCGTCACCGGCGACCTTTCGCAGACCGACCTTCCGCCGGGCCAGACCTCGGGGCTCAACGAGGCGGTGGAGCTGTTAGCCAAAATCGAAGACATCGCGCACGTCGCCTTCACCAGCGCCGACGTGGTGCGCCACGAGCTGGTGTCGCGCATCGTCAATGCCTATGACGCCGCCGCGACCAAGGCGAAGGCGACGAAGGAGAAGAAAGCGTGAGCTTCGCAATCGAGATTTCCGTCGAAGCGGGCGCCTGGCAGCTTTTCTCCGGCGCCGAGGCGATCGTGCGCCGCGCCGCCGAAGCGGCGCTCGCCGACACCAATGCTTCCGGCGTCGAGATCGGCGTCGTGCTCACGGACGATGCGAAAATGCGTACGCTCAATCGCACCTGGCGCGGAAAGGATAGCGCCACCAACGTGCTCTCGTTCCCCGCGCCCGCCGGTGGGAGCGCGGAGCCGCGGTTGCTCGGCGACGTGGTGCTGGCCTACGAGACCATCGCGCGCGAAGCAGCCGAGCAGCGGATTTCCGCGCGCGACCATCTTGCGCATCTGACCGTGCACGGCATGCTGCATCTTCTGGGTCACGACCACGAAAACGATCGCGACGCTGAAATCATGGAGCGGCTGGAGCGGGAGATTCTCGCCCGGCTCGGAGTACCCGATCCCTATGCCCGCACCGAAGCGCCGGTAATCTGACCGCCATGAGCGCGAACGAATCATATCCGCCGAAACCGGCGGCCCCCGAAGACAAGGACGCAGCCGCGTCCGAGACGCAGCGCTCGGGCCTCGAAGGATTGATCGAGCGCCTGCGGACGCTCGTGGGCTTGCGCAGTTCCGGCTCGCTGCGCACCGATCTCACCGAGGTGCTGGAGGAGAGCAAGACCGCCGAAGGCGAGTTCTCGCCGACCGAGCGGGCGATGCTGCGCAATATCCTAACGCTGCGGGAGCGGCGCATCGGCGACGTGATGGTGCCGCGCGCAGACATTATTGCTGTGCAGAAGGATATCGCGCTCGGCGACCTGCTGAAGCTGTTCGCCAATGCCGGCCATTCGCGGCTGGTGGTACACGACGATACGCTCGACGATCCGGTGGGCATGGTCCATATCCGCGATCTCGTCACCTATATGACCGAACGCGCTTCGATCGATCCGGCGAAGAACGCGCGCCGGAAAAAGCCGCTGCCCGCCGACCTCGACCTCAAGCACGTCGATCTCGCGCTGCCGCTATCGGCGACACGGATCGTGCGCCGCATCCTGTTCGCGCCGCCCTCCATGCCGGTGGTCGATCTGCTGGTGCGCATGCAGGCGACCCGCATTCACCTGGCGCTCGTGATCGACGAATATGGCGGCACCGACGGTCTGGTCTCGATCGAGGACATCGTCGAGGAGATCGTCGGCAATATCGAGGACGAGCACGACGCCGAAGCCACGCATATCCAGACGCAGGGCGACGGCAGCTACCTGGCCGACGCGCGCGCGAGTCTGGGCGAGGCCGCTGTGAAAATCGGCCCAGCTTTCGCACCCACCGAGGAGAACGGCGAAATCGATACGCTCGGGGGGCTCATGGTGACGCTGGCGGGTCGCGTGCCGGTGCGCGGCGAGATCCTGAAGGGACCGGAGAATTTCGAGATTGAGGTGTTGGATGCCGATCCGCGCCGGGTGAAGCGGCTGCGCATCTATCGCCGTGCGGCCGAGCCGCGGCGCGAGGCGCGACGCAAGCGGGCCGAGGACGAAGCGAACGTGGTAGCTTCGCCGCCGATATCCGAATCGGCGGGAGCCCCGGCCAGCAAACGGGACGAGCCGCCGGCCTGACAGAAAAACGAGGCACCGTGAGGCTTGCGGCGCTTGCTCATCGGGTCGTGCTCGCCTGGGGATGGCAACGGCGCCTGATCGCGCTCGCGGCCGGCGCCGTATCGGCGCTCGCCATGGCGCCGTTCGATCTTATCCCGGTGCTGCTGATCACACTTCCGGTCTTCGTGTGGCTCCTGGACGGCACCGGCTCGGGCCGGGCTGGGCTGCGTGCGGCGTTTGCCACCGGGTGGTGGTTCGGCTTCGGCTATTTCGTCGCCGGGCTCTACTGGATCGGCAACTCGCTGCTGATCGAGGCCGACCGCTTCGCCTGGGCTTTGCCGCTTGCCGTCCTCGCCATTCCGGCGGGGCTTGCGCTGTTCACCGGGTTCGGCGCCGCGCTGGCGCGCTGGCTATGGTCGACAGGACCCGCGCGAATTCTCGCTTTCGCCGCGGCACTGGCGCTCGCCGAGTGGCTGCGCGGCCACCTGCTCTCGGGCTTCCCGTGGAACAGTTTCGGCTATGCGCTGGCGGCCGTGCCGGCGTTCGCGCAAGGCGCCGCGCTGGTCGGGCTCTGGGGCCTGACGCTCCTGGCGCTCGCGATTTTCGCAAGCCCCGCCACGCTCGCCGATGGGCGCGAAACCACACGCCGACCGTGGCTGCCGGTTCTGCTTTCCGCACTCGTGCTCGCCGTGCTCGGCGGCTGGGGCGCGCACCGGCTGGCAACCACGGAAGTGAGCGCGGTCGAGGGCGTCCGGCTCAGGATCATGCAGCCCAACCTGCCGCAGGACGAGAAGTTCCGCCCGGCGGCCAAGCAGCAGGTGATGGATCGCTATGTTTCGATCAGCGACCGCGCCACCGGGCCGCAGACCACCGGCGTGCGCGACGTCACGCTCTTGATCTGGCCAGAATCGGCATTCCCTTTCTTCTTGGAGCGGGAAGCGGACGCACTGACCAGGATCGGCGATCTGCTGCCGCCGGGCCTGGTGCTCGTTACCGGCGCGGTGCGGCTCGAAGAGCCGCCTGCCGGCGAAAAAAACGGAAGGGTTTTCAACAGCATCCGCGTGCTCGGCGACGACGGCGCGATTGTGGCGACCTACGACAAGGTGCACCTGGTGCCGTTCGGCGAGTTCCTGCCGTTTCAGCGCTTCCTCGAAAGCCTGGGTCTGGAGCAACTCACGCGCGTGCATGGCGGATTTTCCGCGGGCCCGCGGCTGCGCGCGCTTTCGATTCCGCGCGCGCCGCTCGCCGCGCCGCTGATCTGCTACGAGGCGATCTTCCCCGGCGCCGTCGTGCCCGAAGGCCCGCGCCCGCAATGGCTGCTCAACGTCACCAATGACGCCTGGTTCGGCCGCTCGCCGGGGCCTTATCAACATTTCGTGCAAGCGCGCCTGCGCACGATCGAGGAAGGACTGCCGCTGGTGCGCGCCGCCAATAACGGGATTTCCGCGGTGGTCGATCCGCTGGGCCGCGTCGTTCGGTCGCTGCCTCTCGGGGTAGATGGGGTTATCGACTCGCAGCTACCTAGGTCGATAGAGTCTCCGCTCTACGCGCGCTACGGCGATGCGCTCTTCTTTCTCTTCCTGGTCGCATTCGCATTGGCCGCATTTTTCTCCAAGCGTTCGCAGACAAGGCGCGACGTAACGGAAAGCGGTAGTCGGCAATGAGGGATGCGCGCACAAGTCGCAGGCGTGATGGCGCTCGGCGCTTTCGCCGCACCCGCGATCGGGGTAGTTTGGCCCGCATGTCCCCAGAAAAAAAGATTTCCAAGAAGTCGCCGAACCCGATCGACAGACACGTCGGCACGCGCGTGCGCATGCGCCGCATGATGGTCTCCATGTCGCAGGAGAAGCTCGGCGACAAACTCGGCATCACCTTCCAGCAGATTCAGAAGTACGAGAAAGGCACCAACCGGATCGGCGCCTCGCGCCTGCAGCAGATCGCGCTGGTGCTTTCGGTTCCGGTGGGGTTCTTCTTCGAAGGCGCGCCCACGCCGGATTCGATGTCGTCAGGGCTCTCCGAATCGCCCTCGCCGGCCTATGTTTCCGACTTCCTCGCGACCTCCGATGGGCTGGCGCTGACCAAGGCTTTCATGAAGGTCAAGGACGCCAAGGTGCGCCGCCGCATCGTCGATCTGGTCCAATCCATCGCCAACGACGACGACCGCTGATCGCGTTTGCCCCGCATTTCGCGGGCCTGCGCCCATTCAGCCCACATCTTGACCGCGTAAACGGACGCTGCAAGAACCGCCGCGAGCGCTCGCGGTCGCGGCGATGCTTTTCCGAGTAGAGGGGTGGCGCAAAGTGGCTCGTCAAGATTATTTGTTCACCAGCGAATCCGTATCCGAAGGCCATCCGGACAAAGTCTGCGATCGCATTTCGGATGAAATCGTCGATGCCTTCTTCTCGATCGGGCCGAAGCACGGCTGGGATCCGCGCAACCTGCGCGTCGCCGCCGAAACGCTTTGCACCACCAACCGCGTCGTGATCGCGGGCGAGACGCGCGGGCCGGCGCAGATCACGCCGGAAATCGTCGAAGAGCGCGCCCGCGCCGCAATCAAAGACATCGGCTACGAACAGGCCGGCTTCCATTGGAAGACCGCCAAGGTCGAGGTGCTGCTGCACGCGCAGTCCGCCGATATCGCGCAAGGCGTGGACGCGGCCGGCAACAAGGACGAAGGCGCCGGCGACCAGGGCATCATGTTCGGCTATGCCTGCCGCGAGACGCCGGAGCTGATGCCGGCGCCTCTCTATTACGCGCACAAGATCCTGAAGCTCATGGCCGACGCGCGCCACGCCGGCCAGACCAAGGCGCTCGGGCCCGACGCCAAGAGCCAAGTCACCGTGCGCTATGCCGGCGGCAAGCCGGTCGAGGCGACGCAGATCGTGGTCTCGACCCAGCATACCGACGAGACGCTGACGTCGGGCGACGTCAAGGCGATCGTTGAGCCGTACGTCAAGAAGGCGCTGCCCGAAGGCTGGATCACCAAGAACACAATCTGGCACGTGAACCCGACCGGCAAATTCGTGATCGGCGGGCCGGACGGCGACTCGGGCCTGACCGGCCGCAAGATCATCGTCGATACCTACGGCGGCGCGGCGCCGCACGGCGGCGGCGCGTTCTCGGGCAAGGATCCGACCAAGGTCGATCGTTCGGCCGCCTATGCGGCGCGCTATCTCGCCAAGAACGTGATCGCGGCGGGGCTGGCGGACCGCTGCACCATCCAGCTTGCCTACGCGATCGGTGTGTCGCAGCCGCTCTCGATCTACGTCGATCTGCACGGCACCGGCAAAATCGACGAGGCCAAGCTCGAGAAGGCGCTCGGCGAGATCATGGACCTGTCGCCGCGCGGCATCCGCGAGCATCTGGGGCTGAACAAGCCGATCTATGCCCGCACCTCGGCTTATGGCCATTTCGGCCGCGCACCAGACAAGGACGGCGGTTTCTCCTGGGAGAAGACCGACCTTGCCGACAAGCTGAAGAACAGCGCGCGCTGAGGAATTCCGTTCGTCATTGAAACGAAAGGTCGTCTGGCGGACGATACCGACGCCATGACGACAGACGAGCAGCGGGAACCGCAGCGCGGGGCCTTTTTCGGCCGGCGCAAAGGCCACAAATTGCGGCCGGGCCAGTCCCGGCTCATGAGCGAGGTGCTACCCGCCCTCGCCCTCGATCTTTCGAAGCCCGCTTCGGATTTGCGCGCGCTGTTTGCGGTCCCGGTCGAACTGGTCCGGCTCGAGATCGGCTTTGGCGGTGGCGAGCATCTGCTGCACGAGGCGCGGCAAAATCCCGGCATAGGTTTTATCGGCTGCGAGCCTTATCAAAACGGCATGGCGCGCGCGCTCGCCGTAATCGAGGCCGAGGGCCTGAAAAACATCCGACTGCACTACGGCGACGCACTCGGCCTGATCGAGTGGCTGCCGGAGGCATCGCTTTCGCGCATCGACATTCTCTATCCCGATCCCTGGCCCAAGCGGCGTCACTGGAAGCGCCGCTTCATTTCCGATCAGCGCGTGGCGCGGCTGGCGAAAATTCTTGCGCCAAGCGGAGAACTCCGCTTCGCCACCGACATTGCGAGCTACGCGGAATGGGCGCTGTTGCGCTTGCTCCGCGCGCCGGGTCTCGCCTGGACCGCCGAGCGAGCCGACGACTGGCGGCTGCCCTGGGCGGAGTTTCCGAGCACGCGCTACGAGGCCAAGGCGTTAACTGTTGGCCGAAAGCCAACTTATTTGCGCTTTCAGCGCCTCTGAAGGGCTTGCGCCGCGCGCGGCCTGCGCTATATTCCCAAAACAAGAACGTACATCTCAACGCGATCCTCGGATCGAACGTGGAGAGTGGGCCCCGACCGGGACCCGCTCTTTTTTGTTAGCCCGCGCGCAAGGCGCGCCAGAGCGATGAACACGACGGAAACATTTGCCGCTTCCGCACTCGACGAGCCGCGCCTGATCGCGGAGACGGGCCTTGCCGCCCGTCTCGCCGCGATCGCGGCGCCGGTGCTCGCAGGTCTCGGATTCCGCCTGGTGCGCATCCGGGTCTCCGGCCGCGACGGCTGCACGGTGCAGATCATGGCCGAGCGGCCCGACGGCAGCTTCACGATCGAGGACTGCCAGCTGGCGAGCCGTACGCTGTCGCCTGCGTTCGATGTGGAAGATCCGATCCCGGGCGCCTATCGGTTAGAGCTGTCCTCGCCCGGCATCGACCGACCGTTGGCGCGACGCTCCGATTTCGAGCGCTACGCCGGCCACGAGATCAAGGTCGAGATGGCGACCGGCATTGCCGGCCGCAAGCGCTTCCGCGGCGAGCTGCTCGGCGCCGAAGGCAATGGCGCGAAGCTTCGCTTTGAAACGCGCGAAGCGGTAACCGAGACTGTCTTGTTGCCGTTCGACGATATCGCCGAGGCGAAGCTGGTGCTCACCGATGAGCTGGTCGCCCAGGCGCTCAAGCGCAGCAAACAAGCCGCGCACAATGAACCCCAAAGCACGGCCGCCGAAGGCCGGGTCTGAAGTCAGGAGAGATTGAAATGGCCGTCAGTGCAAACCGGCTCGAGTTGCTGCAGATCGCCGAAGCGGTCGCCCGCGAGAAGTCGATCGACCGCTCGATCGTCATCACGGCGATGGAGGATGCGATCGCCAAGGCCGCGCGCTCGCGCTACGGCGCGGAGACCGATGTCCACGCCGAGATCAACGCCAAGACCGGCGAGCTTCGGCTGGCGCGTCACATGCTCGTGGTCGAGGCCGTAGAGAATCCGGCGATCCAGATCGAACTCGAGACCGCGCGGCGGCACAATCCGGCCGCCCAGATCGGCGACACCATCGCCGACGCGCTGCCCCCGCTCGAGTTCGGCCGCATCGCGGCGCAGTCCGCCAAGCAAGTGATCGTGCAGAAAGTGCGCGAGGCCGAGCGCGACCGGCAATATCAGGAATACAAGGACCGTATCGGCGATATCGTCAGCGGCATCGTCAAGCGCGTCGAGTACGGCAACGTGGTCGCCGATCTCGGGCGCGGCGAGGCCATGGTGCGGCGCGACGAGCTGCTGCCGCGCGAGGTGTTTCGGAACGGCGATCGTGTCCGCGCCTATGTCTATGACGTGCGGCGCGAGCCGCGCGGGCCGCAGATCTTCCTGTCACGCACCCACCCGCAATTCATGGCCAAGCTGTTCGCGCAGGAAGTACCGGAAATCTACGACGGCATCGTCGAGATCAAGGCGGTCGCCCGCGATCCGGGCTCGCGCGCCAAGATCGCGGTGATCTCTCGCGACTCCTCGGTCGATCCGGTCGGCGCCTGCGTCGGCATGCGCGGCTCGCGCGTGCAGGCGGTGGTCAACGAGCTGCAGGGCGAAAAGATCGACATCATCCCGTGGTCGCAGGACGTGGCGACGTTCGTGGTCAACGCGCTGGCGCCCGCAGAAGTGGTCAAGGTCGTGCTCGACGAGACGCGCGAGCGCATCGAGGTCGTGGTGCCGGACGCGCAACTTTCGCTCGCCATCGGCCGGCGTGGCCAGAACGTGCGGCTCGCCTCGCAGCTTACCGGCTGGGACATCGACATCATGACCGAGCAGGAAGAGAGCGAGCGGCGCCAGAAGGAATTTGCCGACCGCAGCAAGCTGTTCATCGACGCGCTCGACGTCGACGAAATGGTGGGCCAGTTGCTCGCCTCGGAAGGCTTCGGCTCGATCGAGGAGCTGGCTTTCGTGCCGGTCGATGAACTCGCCAGCATCGAAGGCTTCGATACGGATACCGCGGGCGAATTGCAGACCCGCGCCCAGGAATACCTCGCCAAGCTCGAGGCCGAGATCGACGCCAAGCGCAAGGAGCTCGGCGTCGAGGATGCGGTCAAGGAAGTGCCTGGCGTCACCAGCAAGATGCTGGTTGCCTTCGGCGAGAACGGTATCAAGACGGTGGAGGATCTGGCCGGTTGCGCCACCGACGACCTGGTCGGCTGGGTCGAGCGCAAGGAGAGCGAGGCGATTCGCCATCCGGGCTTCCTCGAAGGCTTCCCGCTCGAGCGCGAGGAAGCCGAAGCGATGATCATGCAGGCGCGCGTCAAGGCAGGCTGGGTCGATGAAACAGCGCTGACGCCGCCGGAACCGCCGGCTGAAATCGAAGTCGACGTCGATGCCGAAGCGGTGCCGACGACAGCGCCGCAAGGCTGACGGTGATGGCCCGTGCAAACTCAAATCGAGGCGCAAGAAACCGACCAAGGCCCGGCAGCGGCACGGCGCGCGCCGGAACGGCTCTGCTTGGCCACGCGCGAAGTGAAGCCGGTCGAGGAAATGATGCGCTTCGTGGTGGCGCCGGACGGCGCCATCGTTCCGGATCTGGCGGGTAAACTTCCCGGCCGCGGCGCGTGGGTGACCGCCACGCGCAACGCGCTTGAAGCGGCGATCAAGAGCAAGGCCTTCGGCCGCGCGTTCCAAGGCAAGGGCACGATCGCGCCAGAACTTTCCGATCTGGTTGAGCGGCTGTTGGAACGGGCGGCGCTCGAATCGCTCTCGCTCGTCAACAAGGCGGGACAGGTCGTCAACGGTTTCACCCGGGTCGAGGCGGCGCTTGCGAGCGGGAGCGTGATCGCGCTCGTGCATGCGCGCGAAGCGGCGGCCGACGGGATCGCAAAGCTCGACGGCGTCGCCGCCCGCGCCGAGAGCGCCGGAAATGCAGCGCCAGTGCGGGTCCGCGCGCTCAGCGGAGAGCAATTGGACTTGGCGCTTGGCCGGTCAAATGTGGTACATGCTGCCCTGCTCGCGCATCCGGCGAGCCGGGGATTTCTCGTGCGTTGGCTGCGCCTCGTGAGCTGGCGCACCGGTTCTTCCGGCGACAGCACGGGCAATTCTTCGAAACTGGAAAACGAATGACCGACACGAAGGACACCGGCGAAAAGACCCTGAGCACGGCGCGGCCCAAGACCTTGACGCTCAAGCGCTCGGTCGAGAGCGGCACCGTGCGCCAGAGCTTCAGCCACGGCCGCTCCAAGCAGGTGGTGGTGGAGAAGGTCAGGCGCCGCCCGGTCGGTCCCGGCTCCGAGCCCGATCCGGCGCCTGCGTCCAAGCGGCCTACCGCGCGCGCGGTCCCGGCCCAGCCCGCGCCGACTGCGGCGCCAAAAGCGGCACCGGCGACCACCAAGGCCGCCGCCGCCGATCCCGCCGCCGGGCTCAAGCCCTCCGGCGTCGTGCTCAGGACGCTCACCGAAGAAGAGCGCGATCTTCGCGGCAAGGCGCTCGCCGACGCGCGCGTGCGCGAGGCGGAGGAACGCCGTATCGCCGAGGAGGATGTGCGCCGCCGCGCCGCCCTCGCCGCCGGCGACCGCGCCGAGCGCGAGGCCGCCGACACGCGCAAACGTGACGAGGACGCCCGCCGCGCGACCGAGGAAGAGAGAAAACGCAAGGCCGAGGAAGAAGCCCGCAAGCGCTTCGGCGGCGACCCGACGGTTCCGGGCAAGGGCCCCGCGCGCGCCGCGGCGGCCGAAGAAGAGGAAGAAGGCCCGCGCACCACCCGCCGGGGCGGCAAGACCGTAGTGACGGCCAAGCCCGCGCGCACGCTCGGCGGCGAAGAGAAGCGCCGCGGCCGGCTCACCGTCGTTACCGCGTTCGCCAGCGAAGAGGAACGCCAGCGCTCGGTCGCCGCCTTCCGCCGGCGGGTGCAACGCATCACCGGCCACCGGCCCTCCGACGAGCCGAAGGAAAAAATCGTCCGCGAAGTCGTGATCCCGGAAATGATCACGATCCAGGAACTTGCCAATCGCATGTCCGAGCGCGCGGTCGAAGTAATCAAGCTCCTGATGAAACAGGGGCAGATGCTGAAGGTCACCGACGCGATCGATGCCGACACGGCGCAGCTGATCGCCGAGGAGCTCGGTCACGCGGTTCGCCGCGTTTCTGAAGCGGACGTCGAGGAAGGCCTGTTCGACGTCGCCGACGATCCGGCGCATCTGGCGCCGCGGCCGCCAGTGGTCACGATCATGGGCCACGTCGATCATGGCAAGACGTCGCTCTTGGACGCCATCCGCGAGACCAACGTGGTGGGCGGCGAGGCCGGCGGCATCACCCAACACATCGGCGCCTATCAGGTGACCACGAAATCCGGCGCCAAGATCACCTTCATCGACACGCCCGGCCACGCCGCTTTCACCGCCATGCGCGCGCGCGGCGCCAAGGTGACCGATATCGTGGTGCTGGTGGTCGCGGCCGACGACGGCGTGAAGCCGCAGACGATCGAAGCGATTGCTCACGCGCGCGCCGCCAAGGTTCCGATCATCGTCGCCCTCAACAAGATCGACAAATCGGACGCCAAGCCCGAGCGCGTGCGTTCCGAACTGTTGCAGCAGGAAATCCAGGTCGAGACGCTGGGCGGCGAAACCCTCGAAGTCGAGGTTTCGGCTACCAAGAAGACCAATCTCGACAAGCTGTTGGACGTGATCGCGCTGCAGGCGGAACTGCTCGATCTCAAAGCCAATCCCGATCGCGCCGCCGAGGGCACGGTGATCGAAGCCAAGCTCGACCGCGGGCGCGGACCGATCGCGACCGTTCTGGTGCAACGCGGCACGCTGAAGGTGACCGATCTCGTGGTGGCCGGGGCTGAATGGGGCCGGGTACGCGCGCTGGTCACCGATCAAGGCCAACAGATCGACAAGGCCGGGCCTTCGATGCCGGTGGAAGTGCTCGGCTTCGCCGGAACGCCCGATGCCGGCGACCGGCTCGCGGTGGTCGAGAGCGAGGCGCAGGCCCGCGAAATCACCGAATACCGCCAACGCCAGCGGCGCGAGTCGCCGGCGCGCGGCGCCATGCGCGGCTCGCTCGAACAGATGATGAGCCAGCTGAAAAGCGCCGGCCGCAAGGAATTCCCGCTGGTGATCAAGGGCGACGTACAGGGTTCGATCGAGGCGATCGTCGGCGCGATCGAGAAGCTCGGCACCGAGGAGGTCGCCGCGCGGATCATCCATGCTGGCGCCGGCGGCATTTCCGAGTCGGACGTGACGCTGGCAGGCGCCGCACACGCCGCGATCATCGGCTTCAACGTGCGTGCCCACAAGGAAGCGCGCGCGGCCGCCGATCAGGCCGGGGTCGAGATCCGCTACTACAACATCATCTACGACCTCGTGGACGACGTGAAGAAAGCGATGTCCGGCTTGCTGCCGCCGACCTTGCGCGAGACAATGCTCGGCAACGCCGAAGTGCTCGAGGTATTCGATGTTTCCAAGATCGGCAAGGTTGCCGGCTGCCGGGTCACCAACGGCAAGGTCGAGCGCGGCCAGCATGTGCGGCTGATCCGCGACAACGTGGTGATCCACGAAGGCAAGCTTTCGACGCTCAAGCGTTTCAAGGACGAGGCGCGCGAGGTGGCCGCGGGTCAGGAGTGCGGCATGTCGTTCGAGAACTTCGAGGACATTCGCAAGGGCGACGTGATCGAGTGTTATCGCGTCGAATCCGTGCAGCGCTCGCTTTGATCCTTTCGTAAACTCGACGTCTTCTGCTTGACGTCTTCGGCTCGGTCCAAATCCGGGGAGACGTATATGGCGCGTCATCGCGATCGAGAACAGCAAGGCCCTGGCCAGCGCCAGCTTCGCGTCGGCGAGCTGGTGCGCCATGCGCTCTCGGAAATGCTGATCCGCGCCGACGTGCACGATCCGGTGCTGGCGGCCCACACCGTCACGGTCCCGGAAGTGCGCATGAGCCCGGACCTGCGGCTCGCCACGATTTATGTGATGCCGCTCGGCGGACGCGACCAGGCCGAGATCATGGCTGCGCTCGAACGACACAAAAAGTACCTGCGCGGCGAAATCTCGCGGCGGATCAACTTGAAGTTTGCGCCCGATATCCGCTTCATGATCGATGAGCGTTTCGACGAGGCGGCGCGCATCGAGCGGCTGTTGCGCTCGCCGGAGGTGGCGCGCGATCTCGATCCGAAGAAGGACAGCAAGCCGCGATGAGCGCGCCGCGAACCGACAAGCGCGACGTGCACGGCTGGATCGCGCTGGACAAGGACGTCGGCCGCACCTCGACCGAGGCAGTAGCCGCGGTCAAGCGTCTGTTCCGCGCGAAAAAGGCGGGCCACGCCGGAACGCTCGATCCGCTGGCGTCCGGCGTGCTGCCGGTGGCGCTCGGCGAAGCGACCAAGACGGTTCCTTTCGTGATGGACGGCCGCAAGACCTATCGCTTCACGGTGCGCTGGGGGATCGAAACCGATACCGACGACGCCGAGGGCCGCGCGCTGAAGACCAGTCTGGCGCGACCCGATGCAGATTCGATCCGCGCTGCGCTGCCGGCTTTCACCGGCACCATCGCGCAGGTGCCACCGAGCTACTCCGCGCTGAAGATCGAGGGCGAACGGGCCTATGATCTGGCGCGCGGCGGCGAGGAAGTTTTGCTGGCGGCACGGCCGGTGGAAATTCACCGGCTTGCGCTGATCGAAACACCCGACGCTGAGCACGCGGTGCTCGAGGCCGAGTGCGGCAAGGGAACCTATGTGCGCGCGATAGCGCGCGATCTTGGGCGCGTGCTCGGCTGCCTCGGCCATGTCGAGAGCCTGCGGCGCGCCTGTGTCGGCCCGTTCAGCGAGAGCAAGGCGGTGACGCTCGCGCAATTGGCCAAGCTCGCGCAAGCGGGCGAGCCGGAGCTGTTTGCGGTGCTCGAAAGTGTCGAGACCGGGCTCGAGCTGTTGCCCGGCCTGAGCGTCAGCCACGCCGATGCACAGCGCCTGATGCTCGGCCAGCCGGTGCTGCTGCGCGGCCGCGACGCCCCTCTCATGCAGGGGACCGTTTCGGTGTCGAGCGCGGGCACCTTGGTGGCGATCGCCGAGGTGCTGGAAGGCTCGCTGAAGCCCAAGCGTATCTTTAACCTTCCGCGCTGAGCCGAAAGGCGAGGTTTGGCGCGGGGATATAGTGCTGGAAGCGGGCGCAATTCTATGTATATTGCGCCGCATCACGCGGGCCTAGGCGCGCGTTGGCGACACTGCTGGACGACATCCCGGCTGTGCCGTTCCCAAAACTCCAACAAAAGGACGCCCCGATGTCGGTGACGGTCGAGCGTAAGCTTGAACTCGTGAAAGAGTATGCAACGAAGGCGGGCGATACGGGCTCGCCGGAGGTGCAGGTAGCGATCCTTACAGAGCGGATCACGAACCTGACCGAACACTTCAAGACCCACGTCAAAGACAACCACTCCCGGCGCGGACTGTTGAAGCTCGTCTCGCAGCGGCGCAGCCTGCTCGATTATCTGAAATCGAGGGACGAGGCGCGCTACAGCAAGCTGATCGACAAGCTCGACATCCGCCGCTGAACCGCTCCGCGCGGAACGGTTCCGCGCGGCCGATCAACCCGGAAGAGTAAGCCATGGCAGGATCGCCGGACGCTCCAAGCTCAGCGCGCATGCGCGCCGGCGCGAGCGTCTCGCCGTCTTGCCCATGGCTTTCCCTCTCCGCAAGCCATGGAAAGAGAAAGCGAATATGTTCGACATTCATCGCGAAGAAATCGACTGGGGAGGCCGCCGCCTCGTCCTAGAGACCGGAAGACTCGCGCGCCAAGCCGACGGCGCGGTACTCGCCACCTACGGCGAGACCACCGTGATCGCCACCGCGGTGGCGGCCAAGCAGCCGAAGCCCGGCATCGACTTCCTGCCGCTCACCGTCAACTACACCGAGAAGTACTACGCGGCGGGCCGCATTCCCGGCGGTTATTTCAAGCGCGAACGCGGTCCGACCGAAAAGGACACGTTGACCTCGCGCCTGATCGACCGGCCGATCCGTCCGCTGTTCGCCGACGGCTGGCGCTGCGACACGCAGGTGATCATCACCGTATTGTCGCACGATCAGGAGAACGATCCCGACATCGTCGCCATGGTGGCGGCCTCGGCCGCACTCACGCTTTCCGGCGCGCCGTTCATGGGCCCGATCGGCGGCGCGCGCGTCGGCTTCACCAACAACGAATACGTGCTCAATCCGACGCTCGACGAGATGAAGGAAAGCCAGCTCGATCTAGTCGTCGCAGGCACCAAGGACGCGGTGCTGATGGTGGAATCCGAGGCCAAGGAGCTGCCCGAGGAGATCATGCTCGGCGCCGTCATGTTCGGCCACCGGCATATGCAGCCGGTCATCGACATGATCATCCGTCTTGCCGAGAAGGCGGCCAAGGAGCCGCGCGACTTCGCAATGCCGGATACCAAGGCGCTCGAAAAGGAAATGCTCGGTGTCGTCGAGAAGGATCTGCGCAAGGCCTACGCCATCCCGCGCAAGGCAGAACGCCAGGATGCCGTCGCCGCGGTCAAGAAGAAAGCCATGGAGCACTACTTCCCGGGCGGCGTCGACAACCCCGAGCGTCCGATGGCGCAGGTCGTCGGCGTGTTCAAGGAGCTCGAAGGCAAGATCGTGCGCTGGAATATCCTCGACACCAGCAAGCGCATCGACGGCCGCGACCTGTCTACCGTTCGTCCAATCGTCGCGGAGGCCGGCTTCCTGCCGCGCACCCACGGCTCGGCGCTGTTCACTCGCGGCGAGACGCAAGCGATCGTGGTCGCCACGCTCGGCACCGGCGAGGACGAGCAGTGGATCGACGCGCTGCAGGGAACCTACAAAGAAGCTTTCATGCTGCATTACAATTTCCCGCCGTTCTCGGTGGGCGAGACCGGCCGCATGGGTGCTCCCGGCCGGCGCGAGATCGGACACGGCAAGCTCGCCTGGCGCGCGATCCGGCCGATCCTGCCTTCGAAGGAGGATTTCCCCTACACCATCCGCGTGGTGTCGGAGATCACCGAGTCGAACGGCTCGTCGTCGATGGCGACCGTGTGCGGCACTTCGCTGGCTCTGATGGATGCCGGCGTGCCGCTCAAGCGGGCGACGGCCGGTATCGCCATGGGCCTGATCCTGGAGGACAAGCGTTTCGCGGTGCTCTCGGACATTCTCGGCGACGAGGACCATCTCGGCGACATGGACTTCAAGGTGGCCGGCACCGACCAGGGCGTCACCGCGCTGCAGATGGACATCAAGATCGCCGGCATCACCGAAGAGATCATGAAGGTGGCGCTCAGCCAGGCCAAGGGCGGACGCCTGCACATCCTGGGTGAAATGGCCAAGGCCCTCAACGCGGCGCGCGCGGAGCTTGGCGAATACGCCCCGCGCATCGAGACGCTGAAGATTCCGACCGACAAGATCCGGGAAGTGATCGGCACCGGCGGCAAGGTGATCCGCGAAATCGTGGAGAAGACCGGCGCCAAGATCAACGTCGAGGACGACGGCACGATCAAGGTGGCCTCGGCCAACGCCGAGTCGATCGCCGCCGCGATGAAGTGGATCAAGTCGATCGTGTCGGAACCGGAAGTCGGCGTGATCTACGACGGCACCGTCGTTAAGGTCATGGACTTCGGCGCCTTCGTGAACTTCTTCGGCGCCAAGGATGGACTAGTGCACATCTCGCAGCTCGCAGCGCGGCGGGTGAACAAGGTCAACGACGTGGTCAAGGAAGGCGACAAGGTGAAGGTGAAGCTCTTGGGCGTCGACGAGCGCGGCAAGGTGCGCCTCTCAATGAAGGTCGTCGACCAGCAGACCGGCGAGGATCTGGAGGCCAAGCAGAAGGCCGAGCAGGCCGCGGAGCCGGGAGCGGCGGGAGCGGCGAGCTGACGCCTGGCTCACGGCTAAACAGCGAAGGGCGGCCACGAGCCGCCCTTTTGCTTTTCCGGTTCCGCTTCAATCCTTTACACGCGGCCCGAGCAGAAAAAACGTGTGCGCGACGCCGATGCCCTTGATCTCGGTGTCGCCGCGCTCCTCGAACAGGAAGCGCTCGCCGGCGGCAGCGCGATATTCCTCGCTCACCTGGATGCGGCTGGGAATACCGTGCGACTGCATGCGCGAGGCCATGTTCACCGCATCGCCCCATAGATCGTAGGAGATCCGCGTATCGCCGATCACGCCAGCGATCGCGGTCCCGTAATGGATGCCGACGCGCAGTTCGAGCTTCCGGTGGCCGAGTGGCGCTCGGCGATGCTGAACCTTAAGCATTTCGAGCGCCAGGCGTCCGATCCCGATCACGCCGCCGACACTTCCCCCGTTCAGGCCGCCGACCGCCATATAGGAATCGCCGATGGTCTTGATCTTATCGACGCCGTAGGTCTCGCACATCAGATCGAACGCACGCACGAACTGATCGAGATATTCGACGACCGCTTCCGGAGGCTCCTCGTGCGCGGCGGGCGTGAAGCCGGCGAGATCGGCGAACAGCACGCTCACGTTCTCGATGCGGTCGGCGATCCGCATCTCGCTACCGGAGCGCAGGCGCCGCGCCACCGCCTCGGGAAGCACGACCGATACCAGGGCCTCGGCGCGGACGCGTTGCCGTTCCAGCTCGTCCTCGGCCCGCCGCAGCAGGAACAGCGCGTAGAACAGCACCCCGGCGTTGATGACGATGGCATTGATCATGGATTGAATCGCCAGAAATTTCATCGCGCGCTCGTCTGTAATGCCCGCGATGCCTTGCTGCGGCGCGAAGTTGACCACCGCCAGCATCACCGCGCACGCCAAGAGCAGCCCGCCGATGGCGATACGCCAGTGCTCCAGGCCGAACACGAACCACACGATGGCGGCGAGCAAGAAATAGACCTGGGTCTGGGCCTGCAATCCGTAGAAGGTCGACGACAGCGTCACGGACGCCAGGAACCAGATCGTGAGGGCCGCCGGGCCCGCGATATCGCTAAATCGATGCAGGCGGTGAACCAGGAGGGGGAAGATCGCAATTCCAGCGTAGGTGACCTGCATGAGCAGCAAGTTTTCGGCGTCGTAGAAAAAATTGGCGACAATTCGCGTGATCGCGTTGAGCGATCCGGCGAGCGCCGTGACATTGGTGATCCGCTGGCGCCGGATAATTTGTGGATCGGTCGATACGATGCCGGCCGAAACGATCCGCTCGAGCCAGCGCGGCAGCTCGAAGCCGCGCGGCCGTTCATGGCGGATCAGATCATGCAAACGGGTCACAATCGGTGCTCCCGGTGCTCGTCGTCGCTCTTCTACTCTGCTGCCTTAGGGGTGACGCCGTTCCTGCTGTCGGCCTCGTCCTCGCCGTTCTTCAAGTCTTCGGGATTAGGCATGGAGATGACGTTGTACCCGGCATCGACATAGACGATCTCGCCGGTCACCGCCGAGGAAAGGCCAGAGAGCAAAAAGAGCGCAGCACCCCCGACGTCCTCGATGGTGACCGGGCGGCGCAGCGGCGAATGGCGCTTCTGGAAATTGAACATGAAGCGCGCGTTGGCGATGCCGGCGCCGGCCAGCGTGCGCACCGGGCCCGCGGAAATGGCGTTGACGCGAATACCCTTGGGCCCGAAATCGGCGGCGAGATACCGGACGCTCGCCTCGAGCGCGGCCTTGGCCACGCCCATCACGTTGTAGTTCGGCATGACGCGGGCCGAGCCGCCGAACGTGAGCGTCAGGATCGAGCCGCCCGGTTTCATCAAGTTGCCGGCGCGCTTGGCGATCTCGGTGAAGGAGAAGCAGGAAACCAGCATGGTGCGGACGAAGTTCTCGCGCGAAGTATCGGCGTAGCGGCCCTTGAGCTCGTTCTTGTCGGAGAAGGCGATGGCGTGCACGACGAAGTCGAGACTACCCCAGGCGCGCTTGAGCTCGGCGAAAACGCGATCGACCGAGGCCGCGTCCTCCACGTCGCAGGGCAGGATGAGCTTGGCGCCGAGCGACTCGGCGAGCGGCCGCACGCGCTTGCCGAGCGCCTCGCCCTGATAAGTAAAAGCGAGTTCCGCGCCCTGCGCATGCGCCGCCTGGGCGATGCCCCAGGCGATGGAATGGTCGTTGGCGACCCCCATGATGAGGCCGCGCTTGCCCGCCAACAACGCCTGTACCGACTTGGTCATGCGTCGGCACGCTGCAGGACGATCGAGGCGTTGGTGCCGCCGAAGCCGAAGGAATTCGAAAGCACGCAGCCGAGCTGAACATTGTCCTTGCGTTCGCGCAGAATCGGCATGTCGGCGAAGGCCGGGTCGAGCGTCTCGATATTGGCGCTCCCGCAGATGAAGCCGTTCTGCATCATCAGCAACGAATAGATCACTTCCTGAACGCCGGTGGCGCCGAGCGAATGACCGGTCAGCGACTTGGTGGCGGAAATCGGCGGACATTTCGCGCCGAACACTTCGCGGATCGCCTCGATCTCCTTCAGATCGCCGATCAGGGTGGAGGTCGCGTGCGGATTGATGTAATCGACCGGCGCTTTGACGTCGTCGAGCGCCATCCGCATGCAGCGCACCGCGCCCTCGCCGGAAGGCTGTACCATGTCGTGGCCGTCGGAGGTGGCGCCGTAGCCGGTGATTTCGCCGTAGATGCGCGCGCCGCGCGCCTTGGCGTGCTCAAGTTCTTCCAGCACCACGACGCCAGCACCGCCTGCGATGACGAAGCCGTCGCGGTCCTTGTCATAGGCGCGCGACGCCTTCTCGGGCGTGTCGTTGAAGCCCGACGACATGGCGCCCATGGCGTCGAACAGGACCGAGAGCGTCCAGTCGAGCTCCTCGCAACCGCCGGCGAACATGATGTCCTGCTTGCCGGCCTGGATCATCTCGTAGGAGTTGCCGATGCAGTGGTTGGAAGTCGCGCACGCCGAGGAGATCGAATAATTGACCCCCTTGATCTTGAACCAGGTGGCAAGCGTTGCCGAGGCGGTCGACGACATGGCCTTGGGCACCGCGAAGGGGCCGACGCGCTTGGGACCCTTTTCGCGCGTGATGTCGGCGGCCTCGACCAGCGTGCGCGTCGAGGGCCCGCCCGAGCCCATGATGATGCCGGTTTTCACGTTGGAGACTTCGCCGGGCTCGAGCCCGGCATCGCGGATCGCCTGGTCCATGGCGACATGATTCCAGGCTGCACCGCCGCCGAGGAAGCGTAGCGCGCGCCGGTCCACCATGCCGACCGGATCGAGCGTCGGCGCGCCGTGCACCTGGCAACGAAACCCCAGGCGCTTGTAGTCCGCGGCCGCGGAAATTCCGCTCTTGGCTTCGCGCAGCGAAGCCAGCACTTCTTGCGTGCTGTTGCCGATGGACGAGACGATGCCCATCCCGCTGACGACCACTCGTCGCATGTCTGCCTCGTCGATCCGGGCGGCCGGCCGGGCTTCGGCCGCGCGCCTTCAGGCTTTCGCCGCTTGCGTCTCCTGGTCGGCGCGGAACAGGCCGACCTTGAGGTCGAAAGCGCGATAGATGGTCTCGCCGTCGGCGGAGAGCCACCCGTCGGCGATACCGAGCACGAGCTTGGAACGCATCACGCGTTTGATGTCGATGCCATAAACGACGTTCTTTACCGTCGGCAGCACCTGACCGGAGAGTTTGATCTCGCCGACGCCGAGCGCCCGGCCCCGGCCCGGCGCCCCAAGCCAGCCAAGGAAAAAGCCGAGCATCTGCCAGAGCGCATCGATCCCGAGGCAGCCGGGCATGACCGGATCGCCCTTGAAATGGCAGGAAAAGAACCACAGATCCGGCCGCACCTTCAGCTCGGCCCGCATCAGGCCCTTGCCATGCTGGCCGCCGGTCTCGGCGATTTCCGAAATGCGGTCGAACATCAGCATCGGCGGCAACGGCAACTGGGCATTGCCCGCGCCGAAAAGCTCGCCGCGCCCGCAGGTCAGCAGATCCTCGTATTCGTAGTTCGCGCGCCGCTCGCTCATTGCCGCTCTGGGACACCGGCCCCGTTTCAGGCCGCAAATTTCCTAACACAGCAACCTGATACCCGAAAGGCACAGAGGTCCGTGGAATAGCCCTCGATTTCGCGCAAAAAGCCTTGTTGGGCCGGGTGTTGCGCCTAGGGCATCGCCTCCCTATTATCGAGACAACATGGCAGACCCAATTACCAACGACATGCCGCGTCGCCCCGTGTTCGAGGACGACGACGTGGAGCTCCCGGTCGAGCGGCTGCAGACGCAACCGGCGGCGGGGCGGCGTACCGGCTGTCCGTTCCATGACGTGCGGCAGATGCTGCGCGAGGTGGGCCTGCGGCCGACGCGCCAGCGGCTTGCGCTCGGCTGGCTGCTGTTTGCCAAGGGCGACCGGCACATGACCGCGGAAAGCCTGCACGAAGAGGCACTGCGCGCGCGTTTCCCGGTGTCGCTGGCGACCGTCTACAACACGCTGAACCAGTTCACCGAGGTGCGGCTGTTGCGCGAGGTCGCGGTCGACGGGTCGAAGACCTATTTCGACACCAACAACTCGGACCACCATCACTTCTTCGTCGAAGGTGACAACAATATCTTCGATATTCCAGGTTCCGAGCTTCTGGTCGACCGGCTGCCGAAGCCGCCCGCGGGCTTCGAGGTTTCTCGCGTCGATGTGGTCGTGCGCCTGCGCCGCAAGGGCTAGCTGCGAAGACACGCAGCGGATCGATCCGTGGCCGGGTTCGTCCCGGCCATTTTGCTTTTTAGTGGCTAAGGTTATTGCACCGCTTCGTTGGGATAGACGCCCCAGAGCCGTTCCTGCTCGATGAAGCCGTCGAAGCCATCGCCGAAAATGCGGCACCAGCGGCCGTTACAGCCCCGGACCGTGCCCAAGACTCCCGGCCGCAATTGCGCGGAGACCGGCGCTGCAAGGTCCGGCCGCTCGTGCAGCGTAAAAGTCTGGCTCTTCGACCAGGGCGAGATCAGCGCGGTGCGGCGGCCCGAAAGCATGGAGTGGAAGACCCAGCCCTCGGAGCCCTCGGCGTCGCGGATGCGCCGCCAGTTCTCGAACTCGGCGGTGACTTCCACCGGCAACCCGGCGCGGGTGAAGACCCAGTTCACCTCGTGCTCGCGCGAGGGCCCTTTGCGCACATTGACCTTGTCGACCTTGAGGCTGACGTAGCGCGGAACCGGCAAGCCGCTCGCGGTCCCCGCGGTCTGGCCCAACACGCCGGTCGGCGCCGCAAAAAATACGAGCAGCAGGAGCGCCCCCGCAATTTGCGGCCAATCAATGTGCGTGCGAATTACCATCGATCCGCCGTCCCCTCGCCGTTTGATTCCCCCGCCCCGCAGGAAGGCCGGCGGCCCCGGCCCCTGTCAAGAGCGCGCTCGATGGTGCCGGTCTTGTTCGGGCAACCCCGTCTGCTAGAGAGAAAGCCAGTGCCCGGTTAACGGAAGGTCACCGCAGGACGATGCCGACTTCGAAGAAAAAGCCGCTCGTCGTGGTCACGCGGCGCCTGCCGGAGCGGGTCGAGACGCGGATGCGCGAGTTGTTCGATGCGCGCCTCAACGTGGACGACCGGCCGATGAGCCAGGCCGAGCTCGTGGCCGCGGCGAAATCCGCCGACGTGCTGGTGCCCACGATCACAGATCGCATCGACACGGCCGTGCTCTCCCAGGCCGGCGAAAATCTGCGGCTGATCGCGAATTTCGGCAACGGCGTGGATCATATCGACGTCGCTACCGCGCTCACGCGCGGTATCACCGTGACCAATACGCCGGGCGTACTCACCGAGGACGTCGCCGACATGACCATGGCGCTGATTCTCGCCGTGCCGCGCCGGCTCGCCGAGGGCGCCAGCGTGCTCACGAGCGACAAGGAATGGGGCGGATGGACGCCGACCTGGATGCTCGGACACCGCATGGGCGGCAAGCGGCTCGGCATCATCGGCATGGGCCGCATCGGCGCCGCGGTCGCCAGGCGCGCCAAGGCGTTCGGATTGCAGATCCATTATCACAACCGCCGTCGCGTGGCGCCCGAGATCGAGGAAGCGCTCGAGGCGACCTATTGGGAAAGCCTCGACCAGATGCTGGCGCGCATGGACATCGTCTCGGTCAATTGCCCGCATACGCCGGCGACGTACCACTTGCTCTCGGCGCGACGGCTGAAGTTGATGCGGCCCGAGGCTTATGTCGTGAATACCGCACGCGGCGAGGTGATCGACGAGAACGCGCTGGTGCGCATGGTCGAAGCCGGCGAACTCGGCGGCGCAGGGCTCGACGTCTACGAGCACGAGCCGGCAGTGAGCCCCAAGCTCGTCAAGCTCGCGCGTCAAAACAAGGTCGTGCTGTTGCCGCACATGGCTTCTTCGACGATCGAGGGACGCGTCGACATGGGCGAGAAGGTCATCGTCAACATCAAGACCTTCATGGATGGGCACCGCCCGCCGGATAGAGTTCTGCCGGCGACGCTTTAATTGAGCACCTCAAGACGGTGGCTTTATCGCCGGCTTCTTCCCTGAAAGTGGATTGTTCTCGTCCCAGCCATAGCTGAGCGTCTCGAAGCGCATGGAACGCGCGTCGATCATCAAGAGCTTGCCGACAAGACCCTCACCGAAGCCGACGATCGCGCGGATCGCCTCGAGCGCCGCAAGACTCCCGGCGACGCCTGCGAGCGCCCCCAGGATTCCGGCTTCGGCGCAGGCCGGCACCGTGCCCGGCGGCGGCGGCTCAGGGAACAGGCAGCGATAGGTCGGATTCGGCTTGCCGTCGGCGCCGGTCTCGTGGGCGCGGATCGTGGTCAGCGTCGCATCGAAGGTGCCGAGTGCGGCGGTCACCAGCGGGCGCTTGGCGAAAAAGCACGCGTCGGAAACCAGATAGCGGGTGGCGAAATTGTCCGAGCCGTCGAGCACCACGTCATAGGCCGAGATCAGCGCGAGCGCGTTGCCCGCCTCCAGCCGCACCGCGTGCGGCTCGACGGCCACGTGCGGATTGAGGCGGCGGATGGCCGCACCGGCGCTTTCGGTCTTGGGCCGGCCGACGTCGGATGTCGCGTGGATGACCTGGCGCTGCAGATTGGACAGCGAAACCTTGTCGTCATCGACGACACCGAGCGTGCCGACACCGGCGGCGGCAAGATAAAGCAACGCCGGCGAGCCAATACCGCCTGCGCCTACCACCAGCACGCGCGCGGATTTCAAGCGTTGCTGGCCCGGCCCGCCCACCTCGCGCAGCACGATGTGGCGGGCATAGCGCTCTAGCTCTTCGGCGGAGAGACTCATCGCATGCACCTGCCCCCACCTTAGACCAAGTCCCGGGCGCAGGAGAAAGGCTCGGCTCGGCGATTGCGCAGGCCGTGCCGGACCGCTAGCAGGATGCACAAAGCCGCGAGAGGTCCATGCCTGCAATCAAGGTCGCGATCCTGCCCGTCACCCCGTTCGCGCAGAATTGCTCGATACTGGTCGCCGAGGCGACCGGGCGGGCGGCAATCGTGGACCCGGGCGGCGAGGTCGCCCGCATCCGGGCCGCCATCGACGAGCTGAAGGTCAAGCCGGAGAAAATCTTTCTCACCCACGGCCATATCGACCATGCTGGCGGTGCGGCGGAGCTATCGGAATCGCTTTCGATCCCGGTCGAGGGCCCGCACGAGGCGGATCGCTTTCTGCTCGATCGTTTGGCCGAGAGCGGCCCGAAATTCGGCATGGCCGACGCGCGGCCGGTCACGCCTGGACGCTGGCTCAAGCAAGGCGACACGGTCGAGTTCGGCGGGCTTATGCTCGACGTGCTGCAGGTGCCCGGCCATACGCCGGGGCACGTGGTATTCGTGCATGCGCCGTCAAAGCTCGCCCTGGTCGGCGACACGCTGTTTGCGGGCTCGGTGGGACGCACCGACATGCCCTATGGCGATCACGCGCTGCTGATCTCCGGGATCAAGACGAGGTTGCTGCCGCTCGGCGACGAGTTCGCGATCCTGCCCGGCCATGGCCCAGCTTCAACGATCGGCAAGGAACGGCGCATCAACCAGTTCCTGCAAGGCTGACGGACGGACCGATGACGCACGCCATCCGCATCCACGCCAATGGCGGGCCCGAGGTGATGCGTTGGGAAGAGATCGAGCTTTCGCCGCTCGCCGCCGGCGAGGCGCGCATCCGCCATAGCGCGATCGGGATCAATTATTCCGACGTCAATGTGCGGCGCGGCGGCTTTTATCTGGCCAAGCCGCAGGAATTCCCGATCATCCTCGGCAACGAGGCGGCCGGCGTCATCGAGAGCGTCGGAGCGGGCGCCGGCGGGTTCAAGCCCGGTGACCGGATCGTTTATGCCGGAATGAAGGGCGAGTTTTTTCAAGCAAGCGGCGCTTACGCAGAGGCACGCAATGTTCCGGTGGAGCGGCTGATTGCGCTTCCGGACGGTGTCTCCGACCGGCAAGCGGCGGCGCTGATGGTCAAGGGTTTCACGGCATCGCTCATCATCAACCGCGTCTTCAAACCCAAGCCCGGCGACACCATCCTGATCCACACCGCCGCGAGCGGCGTCGGCTTGATCCTCTGCCAATGGGCCAAGCATCTCGGCGCCAGGGTGATCGGCACGGTGGGCTCGGCGGAAAAGGCGCGGGTCGCCAAGGCGCATGGCTGCGACCATACGATTTTCTATCGCGAGACGGATTTCGTCGCCGCGGTGAAGCAGCTCGCGCCGCAAGGCGTTGCGGCGGTGTTCGACGGCGTCGGCAAGGATACGTTCCAGGCCTCGCTCGAATGCATCCAGCCATTCGGGATGGCGGTGAACTACGGCAATGCTTCCGGGCATGTGCCGCCGCTCGATCTTCTGTTGCTCGCCAAGCGCTCATTGTCCGTGAGCCGGCCGGGCCTGAGCACTTATATCCGCGACGCGGAGACCATGCGCACAGCGGCGGTCGAGCTGTTCGAGCTTGTGATAAAAGGCGTGCTCAAGGTCGAGATCGGCAAGACTTACGCATTGAAGGACGCGGCCGAGGCGCATCGCGACCTTGAAGCGCGGAAATCGACCGGCTCGCTGCTGCTCGTGCCCTAGGCCCGCTCCCAGGTCATGGTGCGGACGCTGTGCAGGCCATCGAGCGGATCGGGCGACGGCGGCGTCGAGAGTGCGAGACGCCCATTCTCGAAAGCCGCGGTGCGGCGCTGCACGGTGCCGGTCCAGGCCTCGTTCATCGACGCGTCAACGTAATGAATGACCTCGTTGCCCTCGACGGTGAATTTCCCCGTGTAGCTCACGGCGCTCTTGAACAGCGCCTCGATCTCCGAGGGCGCCGCAACCGCGCCCTTAGGGCGCTTGCGGTCGCCGCGTACGATGAGCGCGAACATGCGCCCTTCCGGACTGTAGGTGAGGTAGCCGACCGGATCGGGCCCGAAGAAATCGGTCTTGCGGCCGGAGGGGATTTCTTCGCGCACCGCGGAAACGAGCTTCCAGGTGCCCAATAGACGGCGCTGCAGATTTTCGTCTTGGTCGTTCAATGTGCGCGCCTAGACGTCCACGCTCGCCGAGAGCGCGTTCTTCTCGATGAAATTGCGCCGCGGCTCCACGTCGTCGCCCATCAGGTCGCCGAACAGGTTATTGGCCTCGTCGACCTCCTTGATCGTCACCTTCATCAGCGAGCGCGCGTTGACGTCGAGCGTAGTCTCCCAGAGCTGCTCCGGGTTCATCTCGCCCAAGCCCTTGTAGCGCTGGAGCGCGAGGCCCTTGCGGCCGGTGCCGGTGACGCCCTCGAACAGGCCGACCGGGCCATAGACCGCCGTCTCCTCGCCCTTGCGCATCAGCTTGGCGGGCTTGGCGTAGATTTCCTGCAAGTGCACGGCCATGCCGTCGAGCTTGCGCGCGTCGGCCGAGCTGAGGAAGGCCTGATCGACCACGGCGACCTCGCGCACGCCGCGCACGGTGCGAATAAACTTGAAACCCTCCGCGTCGCTCGCGCCGACCCAGCCGCGCTCGGTCTCGTCGGACAGCGCATCGAGGCGCCTCGCGACATAAGCGGCTGCGGCCTCGGCCTTTTTCGGATCGGAGAGTATCTCTGTGGAAAGCGCGCCGGCGATCGCGATCTGCTCGACGACCGAGCGGTCATAGCGCGGATGCAAGCCGCGCAGCACCGTGCGGGCGTTGCGCGCCTCTTCCAGGATCGCAGCCAGATCGCGGCCCGCCCGCTCGGAGCCATTGGCGAGCTTCAGCACCGCCTCCTCCAGGCCGGCGGTCATGAGATAATCGTCGAGCGCGCGCTCGTCCTTCAGATACTGCTCGGACTTGCCGCGGGTGACCTTGTAGAGCGGCGGCTGGGCGATGAAGAGATGCCCGCCCTCGATCAGGCTCATCATCTGCCGATAGAAAAAGGTGAGCAGCAGGGTGCGGATGTGCGAGCCGTCCACGTCGGCGTCGGTCATGATGATGATCTTGTGGTAGCGCAATTTCGAAAGATCGAAATCCTCGCGGATACCGGTGCCGAGCGCGGTGATCAGCGTGCCGATTTCCTGCGAGCCGAGCATCTTGTCGACCCGCACGCGCTCGACGTTCAGGATCTTGCCGCGCAGCGGCAATACCGCCTGGAACGCGCGGTCGCGCGCCTGCTTGGCCGAGCCGCCGGCCGAATCGCCCTCGACGATGAATAGCTCGGACTTGGCGGGATCGCGCTCCTGGCAGTCGGCGAGCTTGCCGGGCAACGAAGCGAAATCGAGCGCGCCCTTGCGGCGCGTGAGATCGCGCGCCTTGCGCGCGGCCTCGCGGGCGGCAGCGGCCTCCACGACCTTGGAGACGACGGATTTGGCTGCGGCCGGATGCTCCTCGAACCAGGCGGCGAGCGCATCGTTGACCACTGCCTCGACCACCGGACGCACTTCGGAGGAGACCAGCTTGTCCTTGGTTTGGCTCGAGAATTTCGGATCGGGGACCTTGATCGAAAGCACCGCAGTTAGGCCCTCGCGGCAATCCTCGCCGGAGAGATCGACCTTTTCCTTCTTGGAGAGGCCGGCCTTCTCGGCATAGCCGATCACTTGACGAGTGAGCGCGGCGGCAAAGCCGGTGTAGTGGGTGCCGCGGTCGCGCTGCGGGATGTTGTTGGTGAAGCAGAGCACAGTCTCGTGGTAGCTGTCGTTCCACGACAGCGCCGCCTCGACGATGATTTTCTCGCGCTCGCCCTTGATCAGCAGCGGCTTGGAAATGAGCTGCTTCTTGTTTCTGTCGAGAAAACGCACGAATTCCTCGACGCCGCCGTCGTAAAGCATTTCCTCGACGCGCGGCTCGGGCCCGCGCAAATCACTGAGCGTCACCCTGACGCCGGAATTCAGGAACGCGAGCTCGCGCAGCCGGTGCTCGAGCGTCGCGAAATCGAATTCGGTCTTGGTGAAGACCTTGTGGCTAGGCCAGAAAGTGACGCGGGTGCCGCGCTTGCCCTTGGCGTCGCCCACCATCTTCAGCGGTTTCTCCGGCTCACCGTCGTGAAAGCGCATGAAATATTCTTTGTCGCCGCGCCAGATCGTAAGCTCGAGCTTGCTCGAAAGCGCGTTGACCACGGAGACGCCGACGCCGTGCAGACCGCCGGAGACCTTGTAGGAATTCTGGTCGAATTTTCCGCCGGCGTGCAACCGCGTCATGATCACTTCAGCGGCCGAGACGCCCTCTTCCTTGTGCAGGTCAGTCGGGATGCCACGTCCGTCGTCGATGACGGTGACGGAGCCGTCGGCATTGAGCGCAACGTCAACGAGGGTGGCGTAATCGGCGAGCGCTTCGTCGATGGCGTTGTCGACGACCTCGTAGACCATGTGGTGCAGGCCCGTGCCGTCGTCGGTGTCGCCGATATACATGCCGGGCCGCTTGCGCACGGCGTCGAGGCCCTTGAGGACCTGAATCGACTCCGCGCCGTAGGCCTCGACAGGCTTCTTCGGCGCTGCTTTCGGCGTCTCTTTTTCGGTGTCCTTGCGGACCGGCTTGGCCATGGATGATCTCGAATCGCTTGGCTGATCGGAGCGAATTCTTAGCCCGAACGAGCAATGTTTTGGTGCTTGATTTGAGTGCGAATTCTACCGCATTCGGCCTTATTTCACGCGCTTCGTTTCGGATACGAAACCGCTGCAAGGCGTGATCCGCAAAGGGCTTTTTCGCCTCCCCGAGCAGGCCCCTTCAGGCGGCCGGATCGATGCTCCCCGGCATCACC
Organism: Xanthobacteraceae bacterium; assembly: GCA_036559465.1. GTDB lineage: Bacteria > Pseudomonadota > Alphaproteobacteria > Rhizobiales > Xanthobacteraceae > JAHFPN01. The sequence continues at coordinate 1,960 of DATBTC010000063.1, read as the reverse complement.
AAAAATCGCTCCGCGCCGGTGCCGAGCGATGAAAAAGCCTCCGCATCCACGCCGGTCATGAACACCTGCGCGCCGAGAAAGCCGAGCGCCTCGAACAGTGCCGCGCGCCGCTCCACGTCGAGGAAGGCCGCGACGTCGTCAAGCAGCACCACAGGCGCAAGGCCATGCATCGCGGTCACCAGCCGCGCGTGCGAGAGCACCAAGCCCACGAGCAAGGCCTTGCGCTCGCCGGTGGATGCGCGCGCGGCCTCGATTCCCTTGCCGGCGTGCAGCACCAGCAGATCCGAAAGATGCGGGCCCTCGAGCGTGCGGCCGGCGGCGCGGTCGCGCGGGCGGGCTTCGCGCAGATTGTCGCGATAGCGGTCCTCGATCTCGATCGCGGGAGCGTGCGCGAGCGCCACCTCCATCCAGCCATCGAGGCCGATCTCGGCCGAGGGAAACAGCGAGGTCGGGTCACGCGAGGCCGCAATCTCGGCGCGCAGCCGGCCCACGCATTCGGCGCGGGCGGCGGCGACCGCGACCGCAAGCTCGGCGACCTCGTGCTCGATCGCATCGAGCCAGCGCGGATCGGGCAACGGCTCTTCGAGCAGGCGATTGCGCGAACGCAGCGCCCGCTCGAGCGCGGCTACGCGGCTGCCATGCTCGGCATCGATCGCCAGCACCAGCCGGTCGAGAAAGCGCCGCCGCTCGGAAGCGGGACCGAGAAACAGCCCGTCCATTTCCGGCACCAGCCACACGACGCGCAGATGATCGGCGAAGGCTGCTGCCGAGCCCACCGGCTCGCGGTCGATCTTGCAACGGCGAATGGGCTGCGCGCCCTCGACCGGCGGCTCGATCCCGGTGCCGAGCGAGGCGGCGCCGAGGGCGCCCTCGATCTCGGCTGCGACCGCCCAGGAGCCGTCGCCCTCGCTCGAAGCCGCATCTTCGAGCGTGGCGCGGTGCAGGCCGCGGCCGGGCGCGAGAAACGAGATCGCCTCCAGGAGATTGGTCTTGCCGGCGCCGTTGGCGCCCAAGAGCACGACGGGCCCGTCGCCGATCTTGAGTTCGGCGCGGCGATAGGAGCGGAAATTCTCGAGCCGCAGCCGCAGGACCCGCGCGCGGCGCGCGGTGGGGAAATCGGCGGCGGGCTTCGGCGCGGCGCGGCTCACACCCGCATCGGCATCAGCACATAGAGCGCGCCGGCCGACTCCTTGTCGCGCAAGAGCGTGGGCGAGCCGGGATCGGCGAGCTTGAGCTCAGCCTTCTCGCCCTCGAGCTGCTGTGTGATGTCGAGCAGATAGCGGCTGTTGAAGCCGATATCGAGGTCTTCGGAGCTGTATTCGACTTCGAGTTCCTCGGTGGCGCTGCCCGAATCCGGGTTGGTGACCGAAAGCGTGAGCTTGCCGTCGCTGAGGGAGAGCTTCACCGCCCGCCCGCGTTCGCTCGACACCGTCGAGACCCGGTCTACTGCAGCGGCGAACTCGCTCTTTTCGACGACCAGCGTCTTATCGTTGCCGACCGGGATGACGCGCGCGTAATCCGGGAAGGTGCCGTCGATGAGCTTTGACGTAAGCACGGTCTTGCCAAGGGTGAAGCGAACTTTGGTGGGCGAAAGCTCGATCTCGATCTCGTCGCCGGCGTCTTCCAAGAGCCGCTGCACTTCGGCGACCGTTTTGCGCGGCACGATAACGCCCGGCATGCCGTTGGCGCCCTTGGGCGCGGCGATCTCGACCTGGGCCAGGCGATGGCCGTCGGTCGCGACGGCGCGGAGCTTCGCGCCTTTCTCGTCGACCGCGTGGAGATAAATGCCGTTCAGGTAATAGCGGGTCTCTTCGGTCGAGATCGCAAACTGGGTCTTCTCCACCAGGCGCTTGAAGTCTTTGGCAGCGAGCTTGAAGCGGTGCGGTAGCTCGCCGGCGGCGAGATCCGGGAAATCGCTCTCGGGCAAGGTCTGCAGCGTGAAGCGCGAACGGCCGGCGCG
>DATBTC010000062.1:0-2348 GCA_036559465.1 Xanthobacteraceae bacterium | reverse complement strand
GCTTTATCCGCCAAAGGCCGGATCATCTCGGCCTTGCCGGGCGCAAATTCGCTGGTCGCAGTGCCATCACGAACGCGCCCGATGATGCCCTGAAGAATGGCGGCGATGCGGAAGAAATTATAGGCGAGATAGACGGGCAGGTGAGGGCGTGGATCGAGGCCCGTGCGCGCGACATAGTCATCGACGTAGTCGCTCATCGATGGAATGCCGAGCGCACCGAGATCGTGGCCGGCGAGCGTCGCCGTTCCGGCGGCGCTTTCCGAGTGCGGCATGTGCCATGTCATCAGGTGATAGCTGAAGTCGGCGAGTGGATCGCCCAGCGTCGACAATTCCCAGTCAAGCACGGCAATGACCTTCGGCTCTTCGCGCGCGACGATCAGATTGTCGAGCCGGTAGTCGCCATGGACGAGCCGCACCGGCCCGCCCGCTGGAATATGCTTGGGCAGCCAATCGATCAGGCGCTCCATGGCGTCGATCTTTTCGGTTTCGGATGCGCGGTACTGTTTCGACCAGCGCTCGACCTGCCGCGCGACGTAATTTTCACCTTTGCCGAAATCGCCAAGGCCGATCTTCGCGGGATTGAAGCCGTGAAGCTGCGCGATGGTGGCATTCATCGCGTCATAGACGGCGGCGCGCTCGGCCGGATCGACCCCGGGCATTTGCGGCTCCCAGAACACGCGGCCATCGACAAAGTCCATGACGTAGAACGGCGTTCCGGCCACGCTATCGTCGGCGCAATAGACGAGCGGCTCCGCGACCGGGAAGCCTTGCGCGTGCAGCGCGCGGATGACGCGGTATTCGCGGTCGACCGCATGCGCGGAGGGGAGGAGTTTGCCGGGTGGCTTCCGCCGCAGCACGTAGCGGCGGAGCGGCGTCTCCAGCAGGTAAGTCGGGTTCGATTGCCCGCCCTTGAATTGGCGGACCGTAAGCGGTCCCGCGAAGCCTGCGATATTCGCGGCGAGATAGCGTTCGAGGCTTGCGACATCGATCCGCAGCGCAGCCGCCACATCCTTGGTGCCGGAGAACACCTGCTGGCGGTCGACCGTCGCCATCGCACTACACCGTCACTTCCTTGGCCCGAACGAGATCGGGGCGTCGGCATAGATCTTGTACTGCTGGGACTTCGGCTTCGCCTTGTCCTCCTCATTGACGTACTGAATCGAGCTTTTGCCGACGAGCTCGCGCGGCAGGATCATCACGCGGATGAAGCGGCTGGGCTTGTCGGATGACGCCTGCGCAAACACGGCGTCGGGTCCCGATTCGTACCAGGCGCCGCCGGGACCAAAGGACGTCGAGCGGCCGTGCGTGTCGATGCGGATGCCGCCCTCGATCAGGCAGCGGATGCCCGGCCCCTGGTGGCGATGCTGATAGGCGCAGCCGCCGGGCGGAAAGGCGACGCTGTCGCCGCGCATCAAGAGCTCGCCCTTCGGCAGCGTCTCGAGAAACGCCGTGAGTTTCTCGTGCGTGGTCATGCCGGGCGCGTTGGCGGTGGTGCAGCCCTGGTCGCCGCGCGCGAGCTCCCAGCGCCAGCAGGTGACGCCGCCGGAGCCCGGTTTCACCGTGACTGCCGCTTCGCCCTGCCAGGCTTCGCCTTCCTTGAGTGTTGTGCCGGCGACCTTGGCCGACCCGTGCACGACGAAAATAAAGCGCGGCAACGGCGGCAGCCGGAACTCGACGTTCTCAGCACTGGACAGCACATCTTCATACAGCCGCATCGTTGGATGCATTCATCGCTCCTGAATCACGCGGCAAGGAATTCGAGCATCGCCGCAGCTGTCGCGTCCGGGTTTTCCTCGGTGAGGAAGTGACCGGAGTCAATCGCTTTGCCGGCCGCCCCCGGCGCCCATTTTTTCCAGATTTCGAGCGGCCCGCCGGTCTCATTGGCAATGCCGACGCCGCCCCAGAGGGCGAAAAGCGGGCAGCCGATTGTCTTGCCGGCCTTGCGATCGGCTTCGTCATTGGCGAAATCGGCGTAGCGCCCGGCCCGATAGTCCTCGCAATGCGCGTGGATGCGCAGCGGGTCCGAAAAGGCCGCCCGGTAATGATCCATCGCACGCGGGTCGAACGCCGACAGGGTCTTCGCCTTGGTCCAGCTCGCCATCTTCCATTCAAGGTACTCGACCGGCGCCTTCGTGATCAGCATTTCCGGCAACGGTTCCGGCTGCGCGAGGAACGGCCAGTGCCATACCTTCATCGCCAGGTTGCGGTCCATTCCGTGCCACATGTCGTAGGTCGGCACGATGTCGAGCGTCACCATGCGCTCGACGCGCCCCGGATGATCGAGCGCGAGGCGGTAGGCGACGCGGCCGCCGCGGTCATGGCCGGCCAGCCGGAAGCGCGCATGGCCG
>DATBTC010000061.1:0-36050 GCA_036559465.1 Xanthobacteraceae bacterium | reverse complement strand
AGAACAGCCCGCCCGAGGCGCAGGAAAAGGGCTTCCGCACCCATGCCGCAGCCGCCCGCGAGACAGGACTGCCGCTCGTCATTCATGCCCGCGACGCGGATTCCGATATCGCCCGCATCCTCGAGGAAGAGACCGCCAAGGGCCCGCTCACGGCCATCCTGCATTGCTTCACCGGCGGCGCGGAGCTGGCACGCCGCGCCGTCGCTATCGGCCACTACGTGTCGTTCTCCGGCATCCTGACCTTCAAGAAAAGCGAGGACTTGCGCTGGATCGCGGCCGAATTGCCCGAGGATCGCATCCTGGTCGAGACCGACGCGCCGTATCTGGCGCCCGAGCCGTGGCGCGGCAAGCGCAACGAGCCCGCCTACGTGGCGCAAACCGCCCGCGTGCTCGCAGAAGTGCGCAACGTCACGCCCGAGCGCATCGCCGAGGTCACCACGGCGAACTTCTTCCGCTGTTTCGCCAAGGTTCCGCGGGCCTGACATGGCGCTCACGTTCACGATCCTGGGCTGCGGCTCCTCGGCGGGCGTCCCGCGCGTGGGCCAGGGTTGGGGCGCGTGCGATCCGAACAACCCCAAGAACCGCCGCCGCCGTTGCTCGCTTTTGGTGGAACAGACCGACGGCAACGGCCGGTGCACCACGGTGCTGGTGGACACCTCGCCGGACTTGCGCGCGCAGCTCCTCGACGCCGAAGTGAAATCGCTCGATGGCGTCCTGTACACCCATGCCCACGCCGACCACACCCACGGCATCGACGATTTGCGGCCGCTCATGCTGCATATGGGCCGCCGTATCGACATCCATGCCGACGCGCCGACGGCCGAACTACTGAAGGCGCGTTTCGGCTATTGCTTTTCGACACCCGTGGGCAGCGAATATCCGCCGATCCTGAACGAGCACCGCATCGCTGCCGACAAACCGGTGACGATCGCGGGCGAGGGCGGTCCGATCACGGCTCTGCCGTTCACCCAAGACCACGGCAGTGAGCGCACGCTGGGCTTCCGCTTCGGCGGCTTGGCCTATTCCTGCGACGTCAGCGCCATACCGGAGTCGAGCCTGCCCGCACTCGCCGGGCTCGAAGTCTGGATTCTCGATGCATTGCGCCACCGGCCGCATCCGAGCCATTTCTCGCTGGAGGAAGCGCTGGCCTGGATCGCCCGCATCAAGCCGCGCCGGGCGATCCTGACCAATCTACATACCGATCTGGATTACGAAACGCTGCGCAAATCGCTGCCGAAATCCATCGAGCCCGCCTATGACGGACTGAAAATCGTTTTGTGATAAGGCAATACGCCGAAGCTCTTCGACGCCGGTCGAACGGTCAGCGCGGATCGGCCACTTCCGGGCAAGCCCAGTGCGGCTGCAGGGTCACGCCTTCGGCGAGTGTGTCGACCACGATGATCGGCGGCGCATTGTCGACCACACGGTTCCTGCCGGCGCGTTTGGCCTCGTAGAGGGCCGCATCGGCCACCACGATCGCACCGGCCAGGCTCTTGGCGTCCTCGGGCACGATCGCGACGCCCACACTGCAGCCCACGCGGAAGCTCAGCCCATCCAGCTCGACGGGATCGGCATCGAGCGCGTTACGGATATCCTCGGCAATGGCCCGCGCTTGCGCCCGCTTCTGATCGTCCTTGAGCGGCATGATGGCCACGAATTCATCGCCGCCGACGCGCGCCAGAATGCCACGCCCATCGACGGCCGAGACGATCCGGCGCGCAACCGCGGTCAGCACCCGGTCGCCGATCGCGTGTCCGTGCGTATCGTTCACCGGCTTGAATCCGTCGAGATCGATGGCGAGCACCGCCTGCGCCCGATCGCGGCCGCCGGCGGTGCGATCGACGATCTGGCGCTCGAGGTAGCGCCGGTTGGGTAGGCCTGTGAGCCGGTCGAGATAGGCCAAGCGTTCGAATTCGGCCGTCATCGCGTTGTAGGTGGCGGCAAGGTCATGCAGTTCGCCGGCCACGAACGAGGGCAGATGAACGCGCAATCCGATCTTGCCGGCCTTCAAACGCTGCGCCGATGTTTTCAGCACCCGCACGCCGCGCAGAACGCCGAATTCAGCGAATAGCATGGCCGCGCCGATCGAGCCGGTGGCGACCAGCATCAACAGCAGCAGATCGGTCCAGAATCGCTTGTCGATCGCCTCGAGCACCTCACTGCGCAGCAGTCCCACCGCGATGGTCACGCCCGAATCGGGCAGGCGGGAAATGCCGAAGATCCGCTGTTCGCCGCTCGGATCGGCGGCTTCGAACGTCGGCGACGTAGCGGCGAGAATCTCCTGCACCAGCGGCTGCCTGTGCTGGTCGCCGCCGGTCGTGCCAGGGAAAATTTCCGGTTGCTGGACGATGATTCCGCCGCGGCTATCAATCGCAAGCAGCACGCCGCCGAACTTCGCGCTGGCCTGCGCCGCAACCTGATTGACCCATTGCAGGTCGATGGCAAGCGAAATCACGCTTTCAAGGTTACCCAGCACATCGAACGCCGGCAGCGCGGCGGGAACCAGCGGCTTGATCACGAAGCGACCAACTACGACATCACTGATCGCAAATCTGCGCGTGCTTACCGCTTCACGGAAATGCACGCGGTCTCCGATGCTCAGATTCTCGGGGACCTGCCCGGGGCGGCCGTGACAACGAACCAATCCGTTTTTATCCGTTACTAGAATTGTCGTGATCCAGGGATTGATTCCCTGAATGCCGATCAGGATCTGGGAACATTCGGCGGTCGCGTAGCGAACCGCCGGCAGGCTGCGCAACAGTTGCAGCAAGCGCTCGGCCTTTTCGATCAGCTCCGCATGATCCGTCGCGGCATCGCGGGCAAGTGTCGCGGCGCGCGCATTGGCATCGGCGAGGGCGGCCTGGCTTGCGGATTGCAGACGATAGAGCTGCAGCGCAAACACCGGCATGACCGCCACCAATACGGTGAGGACCAGCAGCCAGCGCAGCCGCACGTAGCGTGTCGGTGCTTGAGAACCCATCATCGAACGCGACCCGTCCCCAATCTCGGGCAATGGCTGAAACATGCACGCAACCGCCTAAAAAACCGGCTGGAGAACGATTCAAATTGAATGAATTGCGGTATTGCCCTGCGCCGAGCGGGGTTGGCCTGAGAGCCTTGGGCTAGCTTAGATGTTCCATAATATGTCTTCTGCGAATCATGGATGATTGGCTGGCCACCGTTAATACTGTCCCGCCAACCCTCGTCCCCAGAATTCGCGCGCAAACGAACGCGGTTCCGCGACCAATGGATTCGCCTCTGCTACTAGCGCGGTATGAAGCCCTCGCGCGACATTGGCCGGCTGATCGAGATCATGGCGCGGCTGCGCACACCGATTGTGGGTTGCCCCTGGGACCTCGAGCAGACCTTTGCGACCATCGCGCCCTACACCATCGAGGAAGCCTACGAGGTTGCCGACGCGATCGCCCGCAGCGACCGCGACGACCTCAAGGACGAGCTCGGCGACCTCCTGCTCCAGGTCGTCTTCCACGCTCGCATGGCCGAAGAGGAAGGCGCCTTCGATTTTGGCGGCGTCGTCCAGCAGATCACTGAGAAGCTGATCCGCCGCCATCCGCACGTTTTCGGCGACGCCGGCAAACTCAAGCCCGACGAGGTCAAGGCGCTGTGGAGCCGAATCAAGGACGAGGAGCGAAAGGTTAAAGGCGAGGCGGCTGATGGAGCAGGGACCTTGCATGTTCCCCTCGCCCTGCCCGCGCTGACGCGCGCCGAAAAATTGCAGCAGCAAGCCGCCAAGGTCGGCTTCGACTGGAAAAACACCGGCGACATCGTCCTCAAGATCGAGGAAGAGACGCACGAACTCGAAGCCGCGCTCGGCAGTCGCAACGCCGAGGCCGAGGAAGTCGGCGATCTCCTATTCGCGGTGGTTAATCTCGCACGCCGGCTGAAAATCGATCCCGAGGAGGCGCTGCGGGCCGGCAACCGGAAATTTGAGCGTCGCTTCGCCGCCATCGAGGCCGCACTCGCTGCCAAGAGCCGCAAACCGTCAGACGCAACGCTCGAAGAGTTGGACGCGCTCTGGGAAGACGCGAAGGCGAAGGAGCGCGGCCGTTAACTAGGCCGCGCTGGGAAACTTCCGCCGCACCTGATCGACCTTGTCCAGATCGACGCGAACTGTGACCGCCATACGGCCGTGCTCGTCGAGCCGCCGCTCCAGCACCTCGCATTGCCGGTGCAGCCAGCCAAGGCCGGCGCCGTCCGCGGGGTCGATCGACAGCGAGAGCGTCGGCTTGCCGACGCTGATACGCGCTTCAATCGCGGCGAGAAATGCGTCCGTCCCCTCCCCGGTCAATGCGGATACGAGGATCGGACGCGTGTCCGCGGGCTTGCGTGCGGCGATGTTCTCGATCCGCAGCCGGCTGTCCGCGTCGAGCCGGTCGATCTTGTTCCAGACTTCGATTACGCGGTGCGAATCCGCAGGATCGATCCCGAGATCCGCAAGCACCTTGGCTACGTCCTCGGCCTGCGCCTCGGCCTCGCCGTGCGAAATATCGCGCACGTGCGCAATCACGTCGGCTTCGATCACCTCTTCAAGAGTAGCGCGGAATGCGGCGACCAGCAGCGTCGGCAGTTCGGAGATGAACCCGACCGTGTCGGAAAGGATCGCGCGCCCGCCATGGGGAAGCTTGATGCCGCGCAGCGTCGGATCCAGCGTCGCGAACAGAAGATCCTCGGCCCGCACCGAAGCCCGCGTTAGCTGGTTGAACAGCGTCGACTTGCCGGCATTGGTGTAGCCGACCAGCGCCACGATCGGGTGCGGGACCCGGCGCCTGTTCTCCCGATGCAGCGCCCGCGTCCGCTTGACCTTTTCAAGTTCGCGCTCGATGCGCCCGATGCGCTCCTCGATCTGCCGCCGGTCGGCTTCGATCTGGGTCTCGCCCGGCCCGCCGAGGAAGCCGAAGCCGCCACGCTGACGCTCCAAGTGGGTCCAGGAACGGACCAGCCGGCTCTTCTGATAGGTCAGATGCGCCAGCTCCACCTGCAGCGTGCCTTCCTTCGTGCGGGCGCGCTGGCCGAAGATTTCGAGGATCAGCCCGGTGCGGTCGACGACCTTCGCGTTCCAGGCCTTCTCCAGGTTTCGCTGCTGCACCGGCGAAAGTGCGGTATCGAGGAAAACGAGGCCAGCTTCCTCCGTGTGCACGATGCCTTCGATCTCCTCGACCTTGCCCTTGCCGAGAAAAGTCGCAGGCCTGACCGCCGATAGCGGCACGATGCCGCCCTTCACCACCTTGAGGTCGATCGCTTCCGCGAGCCCGATCGCTTCCTCGAGCTGCGCCTCGGCAGTGCGCAGCCGCGCCCCCTCGCCGGCTCGCGCGTGGCGAGAAAGGGCGGGCACGATGACCACCGCCCGCGTCGGCGAGCCGGAGCCATGCGTGCGAGCGGGCGGACGAGCCGCGCGTCTCTGCTTCAACTAGTCCCGGTCCCCTGCCGCGGCTTCCTCGGCCGGCTCGAACAACTGCACCGGAGCTCCGGGCATGACGGTCGAGATCGCGTGCTTGTAGACGAGCTGCGAATGCCCATCGCGCCGCAGGAGGACGCAGAAATTATCGAACCAGGTGACGACGCCCTGCAGTTTCACGCCGTTCACGAGAAAAATCGTGAGCGGCACCTTGTTCTTGCGGACGTGATTGAGAAAGGTGTCCTGGAGATTTTGTGTTCGTTCCGCCGCCATGTGTGTTTTCCTTCTTTTTTCGCGGGCGAGCGATTGACGCCGGGCTTTGCTGCCCGGGCGGGCCAGCACGGGGCGTCCCCCGCGCAAACCGCCATTATTCATTATTAGAGGCACGAAAGCCACCGCGCGCAAGCCAAACTTCCGTGCAGCACGCGGGCGAATTGCCCGGCTGCCTGGCATTGCTTGCAACTCAGGAGGTTTCCGCCAGCTCGTGAAAACTGCTGCGCAGACCGCGCGCGACCGGGCCGGGCTTGCCGTCCCCGACCGGCTTGCCGTCGATCATCACGATCGGCATGACGAGCTGGGTCGCCGCCGTGGCGAAGGCTTCTCGCGCGAGGTGCGCCTCGGCCACGGTGAACGGTCTCTCCTCCACCGTCAGCCCCTGCTTCGCAGCGACCTCGAGAACGACCGTGCGCGTGATCCCGCGCAAAATGCCGAACTCCGCCGGCCGCGTCACCACCCGGCCGGCTTGGGTGACGATCCAAGCATTGGTAGAGGCGCCCTCCGACACGAACCCGTCTGCATCGACGAGCCAAGCCTCGCGCGCTCCCGCATCGTGCGCCGCCTGCCGCGCCAGCACATTCGGCAGCAACGAGACGCTCTTGATATCGACCCGCGACCAGCGGTCGTCGGGCACGGTCAGCACCGCAATGCCGGTTTCCGCGAGCGCGCTCTGCTTTATCCGGTCGAGCGGGCGCGCGGTCACCACCAGGCTCGGCCGCGTACCCGGCGGCGGAAAGCCGTGGTCCCGGCGGGCTACGCCGCGCGTCACCTGCAGATAAATCAATCCATCGCGAACGCGGTTACGCCGCACCGTCTCGCGCAGCACGACGCCGAGCGCAGCGCGTGCGATCGGCAGGGCGATCCGCAGCTCAGAGAGCGAGCGGTCGAGCCGGTCGAGATGCCGTCGCTCGTCCACCAGGCCGCCGTCCCGGACCTCGCAGACTTCATAGACCCCGTCGGAGAACTGATATCCGCGATCCTCGACGTGCACTTGTGCAGAAGCATAAGGAACGTAGCGGCCGTTGACATACGCGAACCGGAACATGGCGGATGCAGTCGCTCAGCGCGGCCGGTCGTCGACGCCGAGCGCCTTGAGCTTGCGGTGCAGCGCCGAGCGCTCCATGCCGACAAACTCAGCGGTGCGCGAGATATTGCCGCCGAACCGGCTGATCTGGGCAACGAGATATTGCCGCTCGAATGCTTCCCGAGCATTGCGCAGCGGCAGACTCATCAGCTCCTCGCCGCCGCCTCCGTTCGGCATGGTCGGCACCAGCGCGCCTACGTCCGGCGGCAGCATCGCGGCGGTCACCGTCGCCGCCGGATCACCGCCGGCCAGGATCAGCAGCCGCTCCACATTATTGCGCAGCTGCCGCACGTTGCCAGGCCAATCGTGCGACTGCAGTACCGCGATCGCGTCGGCGCCGACCTGCCGGCGCGGCAAGCCGGTCATGACCGAAATCTGCTCGAGGAAATACTCCACCAGCTCGGGGATATCCTCGCGCCGCTCGGAGAGCGGCGGGACGCGGATCGGCACCACGCTCAGGCGGTGGAACAAATCCTCGCGGAAGCGCCCCTCCTCGATCTCGGTTTCCACATCGCGCGCGGTCGAAGAGATGATGCGCACATCCACGTTCACCCGCATCGTTCCGCCGACCCGCTGAAACTGCTGATCGGTCAGCACGCGCAAGATGCGGTTCTGCGTCTCGCGCGGCATATCGGCAATCTCGTCGATGAACAGCGAACCGCCGTGCGCCTCCTCGAGCGCGCCAACCTTGCGCGAGCCGTTGCCCTCGGTGCCGAACAGCTCCACCTCCATGCGCTCCGGCGTGATGGTGGCCGCGTTGATGACGACGAACGGACCCTCGGCGCGCGCCGAGCTGGCGTGAATCATGCGCGCGGCGAGCTCCTTGCCGCAGCCCGACGGTCCCACGATCAGGATGCGGCTGTTGGTCGGCGACACGCGCTCGATGGTATTGCGCAGATTGGTGATCACCGGCGAGGAGCCGATCAACTGTTGGGCGTGCGACGCCAGCTGCTTCAGCGCATGCACCTCGCGCCTGAGCCGGAACATCTCGAGCGCCCGGCTCGTGACCACCACCAGCCGGTCGGCGTTGAACGGTTTTTCGATGAAGTCGTACGCGCCGCGCTTGATCGCTGCGACCGCGGTCTCGATGGTGCCGTGTCCGGAGATCATCACCACCGGCACTTCCGGATGCTGCGACTTGATGACGTCGAGCAGCGCCAGGCCGTCGAGCCGGCTGCCCTCGAGCCAAATGTCCAGGAGAATCAACTGCGGACGGCGCGCAGCGACCGCCGCCAGCGCCTCGTCGGCGTCCTTGGCCACGCGTGCGGCATAGCCCTCGTCGGCCAGGATGCCCGCGACCAGGTCGCGGATATCCGCTTCGTCATCGACGATGAGGATGTCGGCGCTCATTTCAACCCGCACCCAGTACTGCGCTGGCCACCGGCGCCGGCGTCGCTACTGCGCCGTCGATCGCGAACCGCAGCCGGACCCAGGCCCCGTGCCCGCCTTCCGCGACCGCAGGCGCGTCGTAAAGCTCGACGCGGCCGCCGTGCTCTTCGAGAATCTTGCCGACGATCGCAAGGCCGAGGCCGGTGCCCTTCTCCCGTGTCGTGACATAGGGCTCCAACAGCCGCTCCCGGCCTTCAGCCGGAAGCCCCACCCCGTTGTCGATCACGTCCACGACCGCGTCGCCGCCGTCCTGCCCGAGGCGAACCAGAATGCGGCCCTCGCCGCGCTCGGCCGCCGGCACGGCGCCGATCGCCTCGATCGCGTTCTTCACGATGTTGGTGAGCGCCTGCGAGATCAGCCGGCGGTCGAATTGCGCCGGCACTGCGCGGGTCGGCAGCTCTACATCGAAGACGATGTCGGGTTGGCCGACGCGCATGAGGAATACGACCTGCCGAATCGTCTCCGCCAGATCTTGCCGCTCGACCACGGGCTTCGGCGTCCGCGCGAAGGACGAGAACTCATCGACCATCCGCCCGATGTCGCCGACCTGGCGGATGATGGTATCGGTGCATTGTTCGAACACTTCGCGGTCTTCCAGCAGAACCTTGCCGTATTTGCGGCGGAGCCGTTCCGCCGAAAGTTGGATCGGGGTGAGAGGATTCTTGATCTCGTGCGCGATGCGCCGCGCGATATCGGCCCAGGCCGAGCTGCGCTGGGCGACGACCAGCTCGGTAATGTCGTCGAGCGTGATCACGTAGCCGTGCTCGGATTCACGCGATTGCTCGGTGGTCACGCGCACATTGATCGTCCGTTCGCGGCCGCTGCGCACCAGCTGCGTGGTGCCCTGGACGCGCGAAGCGCCGGCCAGCGCTTCGGCGACCAGCCCCGCAAGCTCTGGCATGACGTCGATCACCGGCACGCCGACGAGATCGGCATCGCCCCGCCCGACGATCTGGCCCGCCGACCGGTTCAAGATCGTGATCCGGCCCTCGGGGTCGAGGCCGATGACGCCCGCTCCCACTCCGGCGAGCACCGCCTCGGTGAAGCGGCGGCGCTGATCGATCTGATCGCGGGCGCGCACGATATCGTCGTGCTGCGAGCGCAGTTCCTGCGTCATGGTGTTGAACGACTCGCCCAGATTCGCGAGATCGCCCTCGGCCCGGCGCACAGGCACCTGTACGAACAGGTTGCCCGAGGCCACGAGATTCGCCGCCGTGATCAGGCGCCGGATCGGCGCGACCAGCCGGTTCGCAAAATTGATTCCGAGCCAGATCGCCGACAGGAGCAGGATCATCGCGATCACCGCGTACATAAGCGCGAACGCGACCTGCACGCCTACACGCCGCTCCTCAAGGCTTGCGAATTCGGCGGCACTGGCCTGCGTGGTTCGGAGATACCGCACGACCTGCGGATCAATCGGCCGCGCGACATAAAGGTATGTGTTTTCATAGCCAGCGAGCGGGACCACGGCGCTCACGTAGTCGGCTTCCTCGGGGAGATAGACGACCGGCCGCGCGGACGTTGCGTCGCGGATTGCCAGATTGCTCGGCACCAGAAATTCGCGGGGAAACTGGATTTGTGCGCGCTCGATCACGTTGAGATCGGGCCCGATCAGCATCACAGCCGGCAGGCCGCGAACCTGGGCCTGGGCGGTCAGAATCTGACGAAACCGCTCGCGGTCCTGCTGAAAAATATTCTGAATCCGCGACAGGTCATCGGCCAAGGCCACCACTTCAGCGCGGATTCCGAACGCATGCTCGCGCACATAAGTCTGGGCGATTACGACAGCATCGCCGATGATCGCGCGGGTGCGCAAAGAGAACCACCGGTCGAGGCCGCGATCGAGCGTGATGCTGGCAATCACCGCGACCAGGATCGCAGGTACTACGGCAACGATTCCGAACAGAACGACGATTCGCACGTGCAGCCGTGCCGCGGCCCGGCCGCGCCGGCGAGCGCGGAACAAAGCCCAGATTTCCCAGGCCACGATTACCGCCAGCAGCGCGACCATGGCCGCGTTGCCAAGCAGCACGCCAACCACGACATTGTGGGTCGGCGGTACTGGGGTCAGGCCGGTAAGGACGAGGAACGTGATCAGCGCCGAGACCAGCGCCAGCACCACTGCTATGGGCGCAAAAAACCGGGATATGCCCAGCCTTGGCCTCGGAAATTCGGCGGCCGGGCCTCGTTCATCGGTGTCTTTTTTGACGCTCATACGCCCCGCCGGAATGCAGTGGTCTCAAGGCTCGCCGCCTGCCCTGATGCCTTGGAACAACACTGGTGCAAAAATGTGACAGGGGCAACAGTCGCCCCCTGCAGCGCTTCCCGGGTGGGTAGGGTCTTCAACGGCCGGTGCGGATGACCTGGATGTCGAGATCGTGGATTTTCTTGCGCAGCGTGTTGCGGTTCACGCCGAGAAGTTCCGCGGCCTTGATCTGGTTGCCCCGCGTCGCGGCCAGCGCCGCCGAGACCAGCGGCGTCTCCACCTCGCGCAGGATGCGGTGATAGAGGCCCGGCGGCGGCATGCCGTCGCCGAAATTCCCGAAATAGCGCGCCAGATGCCGCTCGACCGCGGCGCCGAGCGAGTCTTCGGTTCGTTCATCGGCCGCGACTTCCGTCGCCGGCTGAAAGATTTCCGCATCGATGGTGCCGGCGCCGATCACTTCCTGCGGATAGAGCGCAGATAGCCGCCGCACGAGATTTTCCAGCTCGCGAATATTTCCAGGCCAGCGGTAGCGCCTGAGTCGCTCCAGCGCCGCCGCATCGAGCTGCTTGCGCGGCAGTCCCTCCCGCTCGGCGAGCGTGAAGAAGTGCCTGACCAGATCGGGAATGTCTTCGGCACGCTCGCGCAGCGGCGGCAACCGGAGCGGCACCACATTGAGGCGGAAGAACAAATCCTCGCGGAACAAACCTTGCTGGATCAGGATGCGTAAGTCTTTGTTCGACGCCGCGATGATGCGCACGTCGGTCTTGATCGCCGTGCGGCCGCCCACGGTGGTGTATTCGCCTTGCTGCAGCACGCGCAGCAGCCGCGTCTGCGCCTCCATCGGCATGTCGCCGATCTCGTCGAGGAACAGCGTGCCGCCCTCCGCCTGCTCGAAGCGGCCGGCGCTGCGCGCGTTGGCTCCGGTGAAGGCACCCTTCTCGTGGCCGAATAATTCCGACTCGATGAGATCGCGCGGAATCGCCGCCATGTTGACGGGCACGAAGGGCCCGCTGCGCCGCTTGCCATAGTCGTGCAGCGCGCGAGCGACCAGTTCCTTGCCAGTGCCAGATTCACCCGAGATCATCACCGTGAGATCGGTCTGGATCAGGCGCGCGAGCAGCCGATAGATCTCTTGCATCGCCGGCGAGCGGCCGACGAGCGGAATCGCGTTCTCGGTCTCATCGCCGCGCGGCGGTGCGGTCTCCCCCAGCTTTGGCTCGGACAGTGCACGACCAACGATCGCGATCAGCTCTTTCAGGTCGAACGGCTTCGGCAGATATTCGTAAGCACCGCGCTCTGAAGCGCGGATCGCGGTCATGAACGTGTTTTGCGCGCTCATGACCAATATCGGAAGTTCCGGCCGCGCCTTCTTGATGCGCGGCAGCAGATCGAACGCGTTCTCGTCGGGCAGCACCACGTCGGTGATCACCAGATCGCCGTCGCCCTGGCTGATCCAGCGCCACAGAGTCGCCGCGTTGCCGCAGGAGCGGACCTCATAGCCCGCCCGCGACAGTGCCTGATTGAGCACCGTGCGGATCGCCGCGTCGTCGTCGGCAATGAGGATGCTTCCCGTGGGCATGGCGCTAGGCCTCCCCCGCCCGCGCCGGCGTGCCGGCCGGCTCGTACACAGGCATCAATACGCGGAAGATGGTGCGGCGCGGCTGGCTGTCGCATTCGACGATGCCGCCGTGATCGCCGACGATCTTGGCAACCAGCGCCAAGCCCAGCCCGGTGCCGGTCGGCTTCGTCGTCACGAACGCATCGAACAGGTGCGGCATCAGGTCCTCGGGCACGCCTGGGCCGTTGTCGCGCACGCAGAATTCGAGCGGCAGGCTGACGCGGGCCGTGGAACCCGGCACCGTGAGACGCACGCCCGGCCGGAACGCAGTGGTGAGCGCGATCTCACCGTCGGCCATGCCCTCGACCGCTTCTGCAGCGTTTTTCACAAGATTCAGGAACACTTGGACGAGCTGGTTGCGGTTGGCGAACACCGGCGGCAGGGACGGATCGTACTCCTCGACGATGCGGACGCGACGCGCGAAGCCGGAAGCCGCGAGCCGCTTCACGTGCTCGAGCACAGCGTGAATATTGACCGCCTCCCGCTCCACCGGCCGCTCGTCGGAAAACACTTCCATGCGGTCCACGAGCGCCACGATGCGGTCGGCTTCTTCGCAAATCAGCCGCGTAAGCGCCCGATCCTCGTCGGCGGCGGCCTGTTCCAGCAGCTGTGCCGCGCCGCGGATGCCCGAGAGCGGATTCTTGATCTCGTGCGCGAGCATGGACGCGAGCGCCGTCACCGAGCGCGCGGCGCCCCGGTGCGTCAGTTGCCGGTCGATCTTGTCGGCCATGGTCCGCTCTTGCAGAACCAGGACCACATGATCCGGCCGCTCCGGCACGGGAGCGACATGGATATCGACAATGCGCTCGCCGCCATTGCGCGGCGTACCGAGATCCACCCGATACTCATTCACCGCCGCGCCGCGGCGGCGCACCTGATCGAGCAGTGTAAGCAAGGGGCTGCCGAACGGCACGAACTCGTGGATCCGATGTCGCCGCAATACCGGGGCGCCTACTTCGAAAAAAGTTTCCGCCGCGACATTGGCATCGACGATATTGCCGTCCGGACCGACGGTAACGACCGGATGCGGCAAGGCATTGAGCACCGCGTCGGCAAGGCCGAAACCGTTCGTATTCGCGCGGGTGGCCGCAGCGAGGATCATGCGGCCGCCTTCCACTCGACGTCATCGAAGACCTCTCGGATACCGCGCGCTACGAGCGCGGGATTGGTCTCGGTGACCAGACGCCCGCGCCAGACCTTGAGCCAATCGGTGGGATGCCCGCACGAGACGGCCAAGGCTTCGAGCGCCCAGCCGATGTGCTTCCGCGCCTCCCGAATGCCGCGCGCGGAACCGTAATGCGAAAGCCACGCATCGTAGAGTTCCAGGAGCACGTCGCGCTGAATAGGAGCCGCAGGATCGGCCGGGCGCACGCCGCTCTCCAGAAATTTCGCGATCTGTCCCGGGAACCAAGGCCGGCCGCGGGCGGCGCGGCCGACCATCACCGCGTCGGCGCCGGACAGCTCCAGCATCGCGCGCGCATCATCATAAGTTTGCAGATCGCCATTGGCGGCGACGGGAATGCTCACCGCGGCTTTCACGCGTGCGATCGCGCTCCAATCGGCGCGGCCCTGATAGAACTGGCAACGCGTGCGGCCGTGCACCGTGATCATGGCGACGCCGGCGGCTTCCGCACGCCGCGCGAGTTCCGGTGCGACGATCGAGTTGTCGTCCCAGCCGAGACGCATCTTGAGCGTAACGGGAACCCGCACGGCGTTGATCGCCGCTTCGATCAGCTTGGTCGCGTGATCGAGGTCGCGCAGCAGCGCAGCACCCGCTTGACCCGAAGTCACGTGCTTGGCCGGGCAGCCCATGTTGATGTCGATGATGTCGGCACCGGCGACTTCGGCCACGCGCGCGCCTTCCGCGAGCCAATGCGTCTCGCAGCCGGCGAGCTGGACCGTGTTCAGGCCGACCCCCTCGCCCTCCGCACGCAGCGCAGCTGTCGCATCGCCTTCCGCGAGCCACTCGCTCGCGATCATCTCCGAGACGACGAGGCCGGCGCCAAAGCGCGACGCCATCTTGCGGAACGGGAGATCGGTGATGCTCGCCATGGGGGCGAGCAGGACGCGGTTCGCCAGACTGTGCGGGCCGACCGTGAAACCGTTGTGTTCTCGAAAGCCGTGGGTCACGTTGATCCCCGCAACTTGCCCATAAAATAGGCGATATAATTCCTGCTTATATCTTAGTCAGGTATTTGGTGCACTGCAAGAGGTCCATACTACCCCATAGGGGACGCCAGCAGTTCTTTAGGCTAGATCGGAAAATGCGGTGGAACAGCCGCGCGAGGGCCCATGAGCGCCGATCCAAGGACCGTAGCCATTGTGGTCGCCGCCGGCAGCGGTGAACGCATGGGCGGCCGCCCTAAGCAATACCGGACGCTCTCCGGCGAGCCGGTCCTGCGCCGCTCGTTGCGACTTTTCGCCGCCCATCGGGCGATCGAGGCAGTGCAGCCGGTTATCCACAGGGGCCACGCCTCAGAATTCGAGGCTGCTGCCGCCAACCTCTCCAAATGCCTGCCTCCGGTCGAGGGCGGCTCGACCCGGCAACGCTCGGTGCTGGCCGGCCTCGAGGCTCTCTCGTCCCGCTCGCCGGAAGTCGTGCTCATCCACGACGCCGCACGCCCGCTTGCGTCGCTTGCCCTGGTCGACCGCGCGATCATGGCCGCCTCTGCCACCGGCGCCGCAATCCCGGTTCTTCTCGTCGCCGATACGATCAAGCGTGTGGATCGCGCCGGCCGAGTCACCGCCACCCTCGACCGCAATGAGCTGCGCGCGGTGCAGACGCCGCAGGCGTTCGCGTTCGCGCCGCTCCTGGAAGCTCATCACCGCGCCGTGGCCGGGGGACGCGAGGATTTCTCCGATGACGCCGCGCTCATGGAATGGGCCGGCATCGCGGTCGCGACCTTCGAGGGCGAGACCGAGAATCTGAAGCTCACGCAGCCCGAGGACTTCGCGCGCGCCCAGGCGCTCGACGCACTGGCACTCTCTGACATCCGCCACGGTACCGGCTTCGACGTGCATGCCTTCGATGCCGGCGATCACGTGATGCTGGGCGGCGTGTGCATCCCGCACGAGCGCGGCCTGGCCGGCCATTCCGACGCCGACGTCGTATTGCATGCGCTGACCGACGCGGTGCTAGGCGCCATCGCCGAGGCCGATATCGGCGCGCACTTTCCCCCGTCAGACCCCCGCTGGCGCGGCGCGTCTTCGGATCGCTTCCTCGCGCACGCTGCCTCCCTCGTCGAGAAGCGCGGCGGCCGTATCGCCCATCTCGACGTTACCGTGATCTGCGAAGCGCCGAAGATCGGCACGCACCGCGACGCCATGCGTGAGCGTATCGCGCAGATCGCCGGCATCGAGCCCGGCCGGGTCGGCGTGAAGGCCACGACCACCGAGCGCCTCGGCTTTCTCGGCCGCGGCGACGGGATCGCCGCCATGGCCAGTGCTACGATTCGGCTGCCCTGGGGCGCGCCGTGATCGACGACGAGTTGCGCCAAGCGGCCACGAATATTCTCGATACCTGCCGCCGTAAGAAGCTGAAGCTTGCGCTCGCCGAATCTTGCACCGGCGGGCTGATCGGCGCGGCGCTCACCGAAATTCCCGGCTCCTCCGACGTGCTGGATCGCGGCTATGTCACCTATTCGAACAAGGCCAAGGCGACGATGCTCGGCGTACCCACCGAGACGCTTCGAGAATTCGGCGCCGTGAGCGCCGAAACCGTGCGCGCTATGGCCGAAGGGGCGCTGGCGAAGTCCGGCTGTGACGTAACGGTGGCGGTCACCGGCATTGCCGGTCCGGGCGGCGGCGGCCCGGACAAGCCCGTGGGGCTCGTGCATTTCGCCGCCGCCCGGCGCGGCAAGACCCTGCACAAGGAAATTCGCTTCGGCGATCTCGGCCGCGGGGAAGTCCGGCGACGATCGGTCCTCGCCGCTTTCGAATTGCTCGGGGAATTGCTCGCAACCAAATAGGCCCCTCATGCCCGGGCTTGACCCGGGCATCCAGAAAACTTGCATGAAGTTCCTGGATTGCCGGGTCGAGCCCGGCAATGAGGAGAATCTCTAGCGGCGGAGCTTTTTCCGCAGGATCGCGCCCAGGATGTCGGAATAGTCGTCGGTCCAGGCGATGACCTGGCCGGGATCGATCCGTTTCCAGCCGGGCTTCTGCGCTAGCGTACGCAGGTCGGATGGAGTGCGAGCGAGCACGGCCACGTGTGCTTTCGCCTTGTAGTCTATCTGCACCTGATTGGCGTTCTCGTCGAACTTCGCCATCGCGACCAGGCCTTCAGCAGCAGCTACCGCGCCGACCACCCGCGCAAGATCCATGTGCCGGTTGGAGATGTGCACCACGGTTACCCCGCGCGGATTGAGCCGCGCCAGATAGCCCTGAAACGCCTCGCGCGTCAGCAGGTGCACCGGAATCGCATCGGAGGAAAAAGCGTCGAGCACGATCAGATCGTAGCGATCGCGCGACGCGGCAAGCGTCAGCCGTGCGTCGCCCAACACCACTGGAATTCGCGGCGCACACTCGCTGATAAAGCGGAACTGCTTCGGGTTGCGCGCAAGGCGCACCACTTCCGGATCGATCTCGAAGAAAGTCCAGCGCTCGCTGTTCTTGATATGACAAGCGAGGCTGCCGGTCCCGAGCCCTACCGCGGCTACCGAGCGGAGCCTGCCCTGGGCCGCGCGCGCCGCATCGATGGCCTCCGAGATCGGCCCGCCGAAATAGTAATACGTCAGCGGCTCCGGCCGGCCTGTCGCAAGCTTGCCGTTGGCCTCGCGCAACCGCTCGGCGCCGTGAATCGTGGTGCCGTGGAACAGGATCCGGTGCCGGCCATCGGCGGTCTCCACCACCTTGTGCACACCGAAGAAGCTGCGCGTGTTCTCGATCCGCGCCGCCCCCGGCTGCCAGACGCCGATCACGACGAAGGCGAGCACGACGAGCGAAAACAGCCGCGCCGGCCGCTGGCGATAGATCACCATGAGCCCGGCGAGTGCGACGAGCCCGATCTGAAACGGGTAGGCCATGGGCACCTGCGCATCGAACAGGACGCGCGCCGCAGCAACCAGCGCCGTCAGTGCGAGCACCGGCCCGGCGTCGCGCAGGAACCCCTCTCGCCCTTGCGTGAACGTGCCCGGAAGCACCAGAACCGCGGCCGCGATCAGGACCGGATATTCGTAGGTGTTGTTGAACAGATACGGCGCGAGCAGGCCCGCGAATATTCCGCCGAGCACGCCGCCGAATGAAACCCAAAGATAGAATTCCGTGAGCCGCGCCGGCGCCGGCCGCCGCCGATAGAGCTCGCCGTGGCAGAGCATGGCGAGCACGATGAAGCCAATGAGATTGAGCGCGATGGTGATGAGCCAGGACGCCTTGTCGCCGCCCAGGACGCCGATCGAGAGTGCGGCGACCACGAACGGCACGAGCAGAATGGTCGTCCCATGGTCGACCCAGGGCCGCTCGCGGAACAGCGCAACGAACGTGAGGAGATACAGCGCAAGCGGAACGACCCACAGGAACGGCGCAGCCGCGACGTCGGTGCTGATGTGAGCGGTGACGGCGATAACGAGACCGGAAGGAATCGCCGCCAGCGCAGTCCAGCCCAGACGCTCGGCCGTGCTCGGCTTCGGTGCTGCTTTGGCGGGCGCGGCCGGGACCACAGTCACACGCGACACGAACAATCCTGCGACCGCGATCAACACGGCAAGCACGGCAAATCCCGCGGACCACAGGCGCGCCTGGCCGCGCAGGCTGACGAGCGGCTCGAGCAGGAATGGGTAGAACAAAAGCGCTGCGAACGAACCGAGATTCGACGCGGCGTAGAGCACGTAAGGATTCTTCGCCTGGCGGTGACCTGAGACGGCGAACCAGCTCTGCAGGAGCGGCGCGCTTGCCGAGAGAGCGACGAATGGCAGTCCGATCGAGGCCGCAAACAGCGCAACTAACCAAAGTTCGATGCCGGACGACGGCGGATTACCGAAGCCGGCGACGATCCCGATCGGGAGCGTCATGGCGGCGCCGGCCAGCACGATCAGATGCACGATCGCGGCCCGGCCGGGCGTCAGTGTACGCGCCAACAGATGCGCATAGCCGTAGCCGGCCAACAGCGCACCCTGGAAGAACACCATGGCGACCGACCAGACTGCCGGCGTCCCGCCGAGATACGGCAGCACCATTTTCGTGAACATGGGCTGCACCGCGAACAGCAAGAGCGCCGACGCGAATAGCGTCCCTGCATAGAGCGCGGGGGCAAGACGAAGGCTGGCGGAAAAGGCGCCGCGCGCGTTGGCAGCGGATGCGGCGGAATTGCTCGAGGACATTTGCAGGGCTTGGGCTGGGCCGGATTCTGCAGAACCTAAAGCCCGGTTCTTAAGCTCCGCTTACCCGGTAAATCTCGTCGGCCCGCCGCTCGAAAGCCTCCGCGAAACGCCGGAAAGCCGCGTCGAACACCGACCCCATGACGATGCCAAGCAGACGCGAGCGAAACTCGTAGGCAATGTAAAAATCCACCTCGGAGGAGTGCTCGCCAGTGGGCCTGAAACGCCAGCGGTTCTCCAGATACTCGAAGGGGCCGTCGAGATACTCGACCAGGATCGCAAGCCTGGGCTTATCGAGCGTGACCTTGGTCGTGAAGGTCTCGCGCAGCGGCCCGTAAGCGACCGTCATCGACGATTCCACGATTTTCGTGCCCTCCCCGCCCTCGCTCCTGCGCTGCACGGAGAGTCGCTGGCACAGCGGTACGAATTCCGGATAGCGCTCCATGTCGGCCACCAGATCGAACATCTCAGCGGCCGAGTGTTTGACTGGCCGCGTGGTTCGGAAGGACGGCATGGAATTCGGCGGCGCTCAGCGCCCCGGCTGTGCGTCGCGCGCGGTCTTGAGCCGGGCAAAATCCTCGCCCGCATGATGCGACGAGCGCGTGAGCGGCGACGAAGCCACCATCAGGAAGCCCTTGGCATAGGCGATCGACTTCAGCTCTTCGAATTCCTGGGGCGGTACGTAGCGCGCGACGCCGTGATGCTTGGGTGACGGGCGCAGATATTGGCCGATGGTGATGAAGCCGACCTCTGCCGAGCGCAGGTCGTCCATCACCTGCAGCACCTCGTTCCGCTCCTCGCCGAGCCCGACCATGATGCCCGATTTGGTGAACATCCCAGCATCGAGCTCCTTCACCCGCTGCAGCAGCCGTACCGAGTGGAAGTAGCGTGCGCCAGGCCGCACCGCCTGATAGTGCGAGGGCACGGTTTCGAGATTGTGATTGAAGACGTCGGGCCTCGCTTCGACAACTTGTTCAAGCGCGCCGTCCTTGCGCAGGAAATCGGGCGTCAGCACCTCGATCGTAGTGCCGGGGCTGGCAACGCGGATCGCGCGGATGGTGCGCGCGAAATGCTCGGCGCCCCCGTCGGCAAGATCGTCGCGATCCACCGACGTGACCACTACGTGATTCAATCCGAGCTTGGCGGTGGCTTCGGCGACGCGCTCGGGCTCGGCTTGGTCGAGCGCGTCGGGCAAGCCGGTCTTCACGTTGCAGAAGGCGCAAGCGCGCGTGCAGACATCGCCGAGAATGAGAAACGTCGCGTGGCGCACCGCCCAGCACTCGCCGATATTCGGGCACGAGGCCTCGACGCATACCGTGTGCAGCCCCTGCTCGCGGACGATCTTGCTGGTCTCGGCGAACGCGCCCGGTCCCGGCGCCTTCACCCGCAGCCAGTCGGGTTTGGGCGGCGCAAAGCTGTCCGGCCGCCTCACCTTTTCCGGGTGACGCGGGCGGACGCCCTTCAACGTGTCGAGTACGACGGCCATATCGATTCCGATTATATACCAATTAGACCTGTCGTCGCCGGATCGCCCGCCAGACCCAGAGCAGCAGCACCGCACCGACGATAGCCGCGAAGAACGTGCGCCAGAAACCGAAAATCGGAATCGACACGACCTCCGCGAGCTTGCCGCCGACGAAGGCGCCGCAGATCCCTACTAGCAAATTGGTGAGCAAACCATGATCGCTCGCCGTGATCTTTTCCGCAACCCAACCCGCGAGCAGTCCAATCACTAGCATGGTGAAGAAACCGACTTGCGGCTGGTTCAGCAAGGCATAGTCCATGGCGCTCTCCTAGGAATCGTTCAGACGTGGATGACGCGTCCATACGCATCGAGCACGCTCTCATGCATCATCTCCGAGAGCGTCGGATGCGGGAACACGGCGTGGATCAGTTCTTCCTCGGTGGTCTCCAGGTTCATCGCGATCATGAAACCCTGGATCAGTTCCGTGACTTCCGCGCCGACCAGATGCGCGCCCAATAGCTCGCCGGTCTTCTTGTCGAAAATTGTCTTGACCAGTCCGTCCGGTTCACCGAGCGCAATCGCCTTGCCGTTGCCGAGGAAGGGAAACTTGCCGATGCGGACTTCGCGGCCCTTTTCCTTCGCGGATTTTTCCGTGAGACCCACGGAAGCGATCTGCGGATTGCAATAAGTACAGCCGGGGATTTTCAGCTTGTCGAGCGGGTGCGGCTTAAGTCCCTTGATCGCCTCGATGCAGACGACACCCTCGTGCTCCGCCTTGTGCGCCAGCATGGGCGGCCCGGCCACGTCGCCGATGGCGAAGATGCCGGCCACATTGGTGCGCCCGAAGCCGTCTATCACGATCGTGCCGCGCTCGGTCTTCACGCCGAGCGCTTCGAGCCCGAGGTTCTCGATATTGCCGACGACGCCGACCGCGGAAATGACCCGCTCGGCTTCGATCGTCTGTTTCGCGCCCTTGGCATCCTCGATCGTGGCAACGATGGAATCCTTCTTTTTCTCGACTCCGCTCACCTTCGCGTCGGTAATGATCTTGATCCCCTGCTTCTCGAAGCGCTTGCGCGCGAAGGCCGCGATCTCTTCATCTTCTGCCGGCAGAATCTGCGGCAGCACTTCCACGACCGTCACTTCGGTCCCGAGTGTGCGGTAGAAGCTCGCGAACTCAATGCCGATCGCGCCCGAACCGATGACGAGCAACGACTTCGGCATTTTTTCCGGCACCATCGCTTCGAAATAGGTCCAAATCAGCTTCTTGTCCGGCTCGATGCCGGGCAGCACCCGCGGCCGGGCTCCGGTCGCAACAATAATGTGCTTGGCCTGATATTTTCCCGCGCCCTTGCCCTCGATGGCGACTTCGCCCGGCTTGGTGAGCTTCGCCGCGCCCTCGATAACCGTGATCTTGTTCTTCTTCATCAGAAACGCGACGCCGTTCGAGAGCTGCTTGGCCACCGCGCGCGAGCGCGCCACTACCGCCGCCGGATCGAAGCCCACGTTCGTGGCCGTGAGCCCGTAGTCCTTGGCGTGCGTCATGTAGTGATAGATTTCGGCCGAGCGCAGCAACGCCTTGGTGGGAATGCAGCCCCAGTTCAGGCAGATGCCGCCCAGCTGATCGCGCTCGACGATCGCGGTCTTGAAGCCAAGCTGCGCAGCCCGGATCGCGGTCACGTAGCCGCCTGGTCCGGCGCCGATCACCAGAACGTCAAAGCTGGTCTCCGCCATCCTGCCCTCTTCCGATTCCGCGCTGCGGTAACTCCCCATCAGTTCGGGGAATGCGTGCCCAAAGGCAATGCCCTACCCGGCATGACTGGACTGCGCTTGTGGTACCCCTTCCGCGCTCCCTTGTGGAATGCCGCTCCGCCAGCGTACCTTTGTGGCACGTACGGGTCATCAGAACGCCCGCAACAAATCCATGGGGAGAAACGCAATGACACGGCAGTTCAGCACCTATGCCCTGGCCGGCGCGCTTGCTTTGGCGCTTGCAGGGCCGGCGACAACGGCAGAACTCAGGTTCATGACCGGTCCGCAGGGCGGATCGTGGATTCCGATCGGCGGCCAGCTCAAGGACCTCTGGGAGAAGGCCATCCCCGGTCTCTCGGTCACGCAATCGCCGGGAGCGGGCATCGCGAATGTGCGCGGCATCGAGGAAGCCAAGACCGACATCGGTATCGGCAATTCGATCTCGACCGTGGACGCCATTGCGGGCCGCGCGCCGTTCAACAAGCCGCACGCGAACGTCTGCAATATCGCGACGCTCTACCCGCAATATTACCAGATGGTCGTTCCCGCCGACGCAGGCATCAATTCGGTGAAGGACCTGAAGGGCAAAGGCATCACCACGCAGGTGCGCGGTAACACCGGCGAGATGATCACCAGTCAGCTACTCAAGGTGCACGGCCTCACCTACAACGACGTGAAGGCGAGCTTCGTGTCCTACACGGACTCGGTTTCTCAGATGAAGGATGGCCACGCCGTCGCCTTCGGTCTCGGCACCACGATTCCGGCCGGCGCGATAATGGACCTGGCGGCCGGGCGCGAAATCAAGTTGCTAGACCTTGCCGACAGCCTAGGTGAAATGCGTAAGCTCAATCCCGGCTACACCTTGGTGACAGTGCCTAAAGGCACCTATCCGAAGCAGGACAAGGATGTGCAGGTGATCGGCTACGCCACCCATATCGTCGCTTCATGCAAGCTGCCGGCCGAGACGGTTTACACCATGACCAAGACCATCGCGCAGCATTCCGTCCAGCTCTCTGCGGTCGTGAAGGATATTGCGGGCCTGACGCCAAAGCGGATGGCCGAGGACATCGGCGTTCCGTTCCATCCCGGTGCCGCGCGCTTCTACAAGGAAGCCGGCATCACCGTGATGACAAACTGACGGCTTGAATCGTGGCACCGGCGCGCGTTCCGCGCCGGTGCCTCCTCGGTCTTCCGTGCAAATCCTCGCATTCAAGCTAGAGCGCAGCCACGCCGGCCTCGTACGGCTCGCGGCGACGATCATCGCCGTCGCGATGGTCGTCTATCACATGTGGATCATCGGCTTCGGCGCACCCGAAGCGATCCTGTTCCGCGGGATGCATCTGCTGTTCGCGCTGACGCTCGTCTTCCTGCTCTATCGCCTGACTATCGCGGAGGACGGTCAGCCGCCGAGCCTGCTTGACTATGCGCTGCTCGTGCTCGGCGCCGCCCCTATCCTCTACCTGTTTCTCAACTACGAATACATCGTCACTCGCATCTTCTATATCGACGACCTCACCCGCTGGGACATGATCTTCGGCGTGATCCTGATCATCGTCGTGCTCGAAGCAACGCGGCGCGTCATCGGTTGGGCCCTGCCGATCACTGCGTTCGTGTTCCTGTTCTACGGACTGTTCATTGCGCGGCTGCAGCCGATGCAACTGCTCGACCAGCTCTACATGACCACGGAGGGCATATTCGGCATCCCACTGTCGGTCTCGGCCACCTATGTTTTGATCTTCGTGCTGTTTGGCAGCTTCATGGAGCGCACCGGCACTGGACAATTGTTCATGGACTTCGCCATGGCGCTGACCGGCCATACCGCTGGCGGCCCGGGCAAGGTCTCGGTCATCAGCTCGAGCCTGTTCGGCACCATCTCCGGCAGCGCGGTCGCCAACGTGATGGTCGACGGCCCGATCTCGATCCCGCTGATGAAGCGCTCCGGCTTTCCGCCGCACTTCGCCGCCGGCGTTGAGGCGACCGCCTCGACCGGCGGGCAGATCATGCCGCCAGTCATGGGCGCCGCCGCCTTCGTCATGGCCGAGTTTCTCGGAGTTTCCTACGGCCAAGTGATCATCTGGGCTCTGATCCCGGCTATTCTCTATTATGTCGCTTGCTTTGCCGCCGTGCACTTCGAGGCCAAGAGCCGTGGCCTCGTCGGCGTGCCGCGCTCCGAGCTCCCGCGCCTCGGCGAGGTGATGCGCGTGCGCGGACACTTGTTCATTCCAGTCCTGGTGATCCTGATCGTGATGTATTCGGGCTATAGCGCACCGCTCGCGGCGCTCTACGGCACGCTCGCCTGTTTCCCGGTCGCCGCGCTTCGTCGCTCGACGCGCGGCTACGTGACCCTGCCGAACCTCATCGAAGCCTGCTACGACGGCGCGAAGAACGCACTCTCCGTCGCCCTCGCCTGCGCCGCCGCGGGGATCGTAATCGGCGTCGTCACGCTCTCCAACCTCGGCATCGTGTTTACGCAATACGTTGTTGCGCTGGCGCAGGACACGCTCGTTGTAGCGCTAATCCTCACCATGCTCGCCGGTATCGTGTTGGGCATGGGTATGCCGACGACGCCGGCCTACATCATCATGACCGCGCTTCTGGTGCCCGCCATCGTCAAGCTGGGCGTGCTGACGCCGGCCGCGCACATGTTCGCGTTCTACTTCGCGATCTTGTCCGCGATCACGCCTCCAGTAGCGCTTGCGGTCTACGCCGCGGCGGGCATTGCAAAATCCGATCTATGGAAGAGCGGCTTGGCCGCGGTGAAGATCGGCGCCGCGGGGTTCATTGTGCCTTTCATGTTCGTCTATGAGCCCGCGCTCCTGATGATCGGCGACTGGCCGACCATCATCTGGCGCTTCATCGCCTCATCCATCGGCATCGGCATGTTCGCCGGCGGCCTGCATGGCTATTTCCTGACGCGCGCCTCGCTCTGGCAGCGCGCCGCGCTCATCGTAGCCGGACTGTTGTTGATCGCCCCGGAACTGCTTACCGACGCTATTGGCTTCGGCCTCGGGTTCATCGTCATTGCAAGTCAGGCGCTCGCGCGGCGCCGCTTGAGCGAAGCCGCGCGACTCTAACGCGCGAGCGTTTCGACCGGCTTGGTCATCAGCACCCAATCGCCGCCGTGGAACCAGGGAAATCCGACGACCGGCCGGCGCGCAAGCGCGCGATAGCCGACGCGTTCATAGAGGCGCAACGCGTTCGGGTTCTCCGACGCCACGATAAGACTGAGCGAACGCGCGCCGACCTCGTGCGCCCGCCGCTCCGCGTCGGCCAATAGCAGACTGCCCAGGCCCTTGCCGCGATGCTCCGGCAGCACGGCGAGCACGTTCACGTACCAGCTTCCCGGCGCGAGCGCCTCGAGCCGCACCAGCGGCTGAAGGACCGGTGGAAACGTGTCGATACCGTCGAGGCTATAGGGCTCGGGCTGCCGGTAGCCGATCAATCCCGCTGCGACCGCGCCGCCAACCTCGATCACCCAGGCATTCCGATAGGAGAAGTTCCCCTCCTCTCCCTCAAGGCGGCTGCGGCCGACATCGAGCGGCGTTTCGCCCGCAGCCGCCGCCTCGGCCCAAAGATGAAACGGAAGTCCGTGGCCGGCCATTTCGGTGAGCCGGGCGAGCACTTCTGCATCTTCATGCCGGGCGGACCGCATGCGCGGCATGACTCGATCCCGCCTTACGTCACCGATGCGCCGTACGCACGCAATCGTCGTTCAGCGTAGCGAACAGCTTTTCGGCCGGCTCGAACAGCTTGTCGATATTTTGCGGCGGCGTCGTGCGCGAAGCAACGACGATGCGTGCCAGTTCGTGCGAAAGTTGCGTGTAACGCACGCGTGCGGCCTCGCTATTGAAATTCGCCAAGTAAGTGCCGAGCGCGCCGAACTTGGCGACCGACGTCACCGCTTCGTTCGCAGCCGCCGCCGCGGCAGGCCCTCCCGCTGCGATCAGCCCGGCCTTCATCTTGATCTGAAAGTAGTTGTCGATGACGTCCTTGCACGCGCGCATGATCTCGCCGCGATCGACATTGCTCTGCATAACCTCCACGCTGCGTGCGAATAGCCAGACGCTGTAGAACGAAGCCACGACCGAGATCGTCGCAATGAACATCGGGAAATAGGTAATCAGCGTGTCGCGCGTGCGGTTTTGGTCAGCCATGGGGGATCACGCCAGCATCTCCACCGGATTTTCAATGTAATTCTTGAACGCGCCGAGCAGCTC
Organism: Xanthobacteraceae bacterium; assembly: GCA_036559465.1. Lineage (GTDB taxonomy): Bacteria > Pseudomonadota > Alphaproteobacteria > Rhizobiales > Xanthobacteraceae > JAHFPN01. The sequence continues at coordinate 10,313 of DATBTC010000061.1, read as the reverse complement.
GGCGCCGAGCGCGCCGTCGATGGCGCGGTGGTCGCCCGACAGCGTCACCGTCATGACGGTCGCGACCGCGGGCTTGCCCTTTTTCACCACCATGCGCTCCTCGCCCACGCCGACCGCGAGAATGCTCGATTGCGGCGGATTGATCACAGCGATGAAATCGCGGATGCCGTACATGCCAAGGTTCGAGATCGAGGTGGCGCCGCCCTGAAATTCGTGCGGCCTGAGCTTCTTCGTGCGCGCGCGGGCAGCGAGGTCGCGCATTTCATTGGAGATCACCGAGAGCGTCTTCTCCTCGGCGCGCCGCACGATCGGCGTGATCAGGCCAAGTCCGCCTTCGAGCGCCACTGCGACGCCCACATCGGCGTGCTTGTGCTTCAGCATACCGGTCTCGGTCCAGGTCACGTTGGCGTTCGGGACTTTAATCAGCGCCAGCGCCATCGCCTTGATGATGAAGTCGTTGACCGAGATGCGGAAGCGCGGCTTGCCATCGACCTTAGGCGCCGCGGAATTGACCTCTGCGCGCGCCTTGAGGAGAACGTCGATCTCGCAATCGATGGTCAGGTAATAGGCAGGGATTGTGAGCTTGGACTCGACCAGCCGCCGCGCAATGGTTTTGCGGATCGAGTCGTGCGGCACGGACTCGTAGCTGCCTTCCTCGTAGAGCGCGCGGATCTGTGCGTCGGACGGCGCCTGGATCGCAGGCCCCGCTCCCGGCGCACGCATCGCCGCGCCGCCCTTTTTCGCCAAATCGATATCGCTGGCGACGATCCGCCCATGCGGCCCGGAGCCAGCCAGCCGCGCGATGTCGATATTGGCTTCCTTCGCCAACCGCCGTGCCAGGGGCGAGGCGAAGATGCGGCCTAATGCTCCGCCATTCGTCGCCGCGACCGGAGCAGGCATTTGACGAGCCTCTACCGGCTGCGGAACTGGAGACGCAGGCGCGGCCACCGATTTTGCGCTCGGAGCCGGTGCAGCGGCAGCCTTCGGCGCTGGCTTCGCAGCCCCCGCCCCACCAGCGACCGTCTTCGCGTCTTCACCCTCGGTCGCGAGCACGGCGATGAGCTGATTCACCGGCACGTCCTGCGTGCCCTCGGGCACCACGATCTTGGCAAGCACTCCCTCATCGACCGCCTCGACTTCCATAGTGGCCTTGTCGGTCTCGATCTCGGCAATCACGTCGCCGGGCTTCACCTTGTCGCCTTCCTTCTTCACCCACTTGGCAAGATTGCCCTTCTCCATCGTCGGAGAGAGCGCGGGCATGAGGATGTTGACTGGCATGATGCGCGCTCTTCAGCGATAGCTCACGGCTTTGGCCGCCGCGACCACCTCGGCGACCGACGGCAGCGCGAGCTTCTCCAAATTCGCCGCGTAAGGCATCGGCACGTCCTTGGCCGAAACGCGCTTCACCGGCGCGTCGAGCCAATCGAACGCCTCCTCCATGATACGCGCGGCGATCTCGGCGCCGAGGCCCGATTGCGGCCAGCCCTCTTCGACCGTAACGCAGCGATTGGTCTTCTTCACCGACTCGACGATGGTCGCGCTGTCCATGGGCCGAAGCGTGCGCAGATCGATCACCTCGGCTTCGATGCCTTCCTTCGCCAATTCCTCGGCCGCGGCCAGCGCATAAGTCATGCCCATGGACCACGCGACGATCGTCACGTCCTTGCCCGGCCGCGCGACGCGCGCCTTGCCGATCGGCACTGTCCAGTCATCGAGCTTCGGAACCGGGAAAGATTTGCCGTAGAGAATTTCGTTCTCGAGAAAGATGACCGGGTTCGAATCGCGGATTGCCGACTTGAGCAAGCCCTTGGCGTCCGCCGCCGTATAGGGCGCCACTACTTTCAAGCCAGGAATATGCGAGTACCAGGCGGAGAAATCCTGGCTGTGCTGGGCCGCTACGCGCGCCGCAGCACCATTCGGCCCGCGAAAAACGATCGAGCAGGCCATCTGCCCGCCCGACATGTAAAGCGTCTTGGCCGCCGAGTTGATCAGCTGATCGATGGCCTGCATCGCGAAATTCCAGGTCATGAACTCGACGATCGGCTTGAGGCCCGCCATTGCCGCGCCGACGCCGAGCCCCGTGAAGCCGTGCTCGGTGATCGGCGTATCGACGACGCGCTTCGACCCGAACTCCTGCAGAAGCCCTTGCGTCACCTTGTAAGCGCCCTGATATTCCGCGACCTCCTCGCCGATCACGAACACGTCCTTGTCGCGGCGCATTTCCTCGGCCATGGCGTCGCGCAGCGCTTCGCGCACGCTTATCGACACCATCTCTGTGCCGGCCGGCACATCGGTGTCGGGCAGGATCGCAGGCGTCGGCGGCGCGCTCGGCGCCGGACCGGGCGAAATCCGAACTTCGTTGATCTGCTTGCGCCCGCTTTCGGCTTCGGCCGGCGGAGCGGATTCCGCGGCGTGCTCCTGCGCGGAAACGTCCGCGCTCTCAAGCGCGCCGGCAGCCTCGCCGTCCACCAGGATCAGCGCGATCGGCGTATTGACCGCTACGTCCTGGGTGCCTTCGGGAATGAGAATCTTTCCGAGCGTGCCCTCGTCGACCGCCTCGACCTCCATGGTGGCCTTGTCGGTCTCGATCTCGGCGATCACGTCGCCGGCTTTGATCTTCTCGCCCTCGTGCTTCACCCACTTGGCGAGATTGCCCTTCTCCATCGTGGGAGAGAGCGCCGGCATCAGGATTTCGATGGGCACAGGCGGCCTCTCAACGCACCACGTCGGTCCACAGCTCCGAAGGATCGGGCTCGCGGTCGTGCGAGGCGAATTCGGCAGCCTCGTTTATCGTGTTGCGGATTTCAGTCTCCAGCTTCTTCAGCTCGTCCTCGCTCGCGCGCTTGGTCTCGATCAGCCGCGCGCGCACCATGTCGATCGGATCGTGCTCGGTGCGGAACTTGTTCAGTTCTTCCTTCGGCCGGTATTTTGCGGGGTCCGACATGGAGTGCCCGCGATAGCGGTAGGTCTGCATTTCCAGAATGTACGGCCCCTTCCCGCCGCGCGCGAAGGCGACCGCGCGCTCGCCAGCTTCCTTCACCGCCCGCACGTCCATGCCGTCGACCTGCTCGCCCGGAATGTCGAACGAGAGTCCGCGCTTGGAAAAATCGGTCTGCGCCGAGGAGCGCGCGACCGAAGTGCCCATGGCGTAGCGGTTGTTCTCGATGACGTAGACGACCGGCAGCTTCCAGAGCTCGGCCATGTTGAAGCTCTCGTAGACCTGGCCCTGATTGGCGGCGCCGTCGCCGAAATAAGTGAGACACACGCGGCCGTTCTCGCGGTAGCGATTGGCGAAGGCGATGCCGGTGCCGAGCGAGACCTGCGCGCCGACGATGCCATGCCCGCCAAAAAAATTCTTCTCGACCGAGAACATGTGCATCGAGCCGCCCTTGCCCTTGGAATAGCCCGAGCGGCGGCCGGTGAGCTCGGCCATCACGCCCTTGGGGTCCATGCCGGAGGCCAGCATGTGGCCGTGATCGCGATAAGCGGTAATAACCTGGTCGCCGTCCTCGATCGCCATCTGCATGCCGATAACGACGGCTTCCTGGCCGATATAGAGATGGCAGAAGCCGCCGATCAGCCCCATGCCGTAGAGCTGGCCGGCCTTTTCCTCGAAGCGGCGAATCTGGAGCATCTCGCGGAATGCGCGGATTTCCTGCTCGCGGTCGAGCACGGATGCCAGACGAGCCTCGCCCTTGCCGTTGCCGGCGGAACGGGCCGTCGATTTCTGGGGCTCCGCGGACTTCGCGGCGACGGGCATGGCGTTCCTCGATCTTCCGCTGTGAATTGCTTAGCGTAAATCAATCCGTGGCGCCACGCCGCGGTCCACAGGCCGCTGCGGTGCAAAACGCATGGCAGAAGGTCATGCCGACAGGGAATTTCTCGGCAAGCCCCGTGGGCGCAACGACGTTTCAGCGCGCCGGCCGCAGCACCACGAGATCGCTGGGGTGGGCAAAGAACAGGTCACGCCGGGCCAGCTCGTCCACCAGGTCCGGATCGAGGCTTTCCGGCTTCAGGAGAGCGATCCGCCGCTCCCACACCTCGCGCTCGGCGCGCAGTTCGTTGCGCTCCCGCTCGAGTTGCGCCGCCTCCTGCTCGAAGGCCCGGCTGGCCACGATGCCGTGATTGCCGTGATAGGCGTGGAAAGCGAAATAGCCCACCAGCAGCGCCGCGACCGCATAGAGCGCGAGCCCCTTGAGGAAACTGCCGAGTCGGGTGCGGACAACCATGGACCTTTATGCCCGGACGCCGGTTGCCTTGGTGTTAACGCCGGAGCGCGCCGAAAGCGGGTAGCGCTGCAGCCTCCGATCGAGAATAGTGGCCCGTCTCAACAAGATCGGCTCAATGGCCCCAGCGCCGACCAATCCCACGGAAACCGACGAAGCCTCACCGCGCTACCCAGGCTGGCGTGTGGTGTTCGTCTGCTTCCTGATCGCGACGTTCTCCTGGGGCCTCTGCTTCTATGGCCTGAGCGTTTACCTGGTGGAGCTGCAACGCCTCTATGGCTGGTCCACCTCGTGGATCTCGCTCGCCAGCAGCGCGTTCTACCTGACCAGCGCCGTGTTCGTGGTTTACGTCAGCAACATCCTGCGCCGGCTCGGACCGCGCCGGCTCATGCTCGCGGGCACCATCACGCTCGCGCTCTCCACGGTTGGCATCGGACTGGTGAGCGCGCCGTGGCATCTCGCGCTCACTTATCTGGTCATGTCGTTCGCCTGGGCGATGATGAGCATCGCCGCCATTACGAGCGTGCTCGGGCTCTGGTTTCGCTCGCGCCTCGGGTTGGCGATCAGCCTTGCGCTCACAGGCGCTAGCTTCGGCGGAATACTGATCGTTCCCGCGCTCCTTTTTCTCACCGACGCGATCGGCTTCCGCTACGCGATGTCCGCAACAGCCGCCTTCATGCTGATCGTGCTGGTGCCAGCGATCCTCGCCCTCGTCGGGCCGCCGCCGCAGGTCGAACCAGTAATACCCGGCGCGCCGCAGCCTATCGCCTGGACGCGGGCGCAAGCGCTTCGCAGTCTTGCCTTCTGGAGTGTCTGTGGACCGGTGGCGCTCTCGCTGGTCGCGCAAGTCGGATTTCTGGTGCACCAGATCGCGATCCTGCAAGTCTCGATCGGCCGAACCAGCGCAGGCTTCGCGGTGGCGATCACCACGGTCGCCGCCCTGCTCGGAAGGCTGTTGCTGGGAGCGGTCGCGGACCGACTCGATCCGCGCATCACAACCGCGATCTCGCTGGCGACCCAGGCGGCCGCGCTGTTCGTCATCGCGCGCTTGTCGCACGCCGCAACGCTTTACGTCGCCTGCGTCGTGTTCGGGCTTTCGGTCGGCAATCTGATCACGCTGCCCGCCCTGATCGTGCAGCGCGAATTCGAGCCGGGATCGTTCGGAATGATCGTGGGCTTGCTCGTCGCCGTGAGCACGGTGACCTACGCTTTCGGTCCGTCGGCGCTCGGTGCCTTGCGCGACCTAACGGGTAACTACACCGCCTCGATCTTCCTCTGCATCGGAGCGGAGTTGCTGGCGGCGGCGGTCATCTTGTGGCGACCGCGCTCGCGGTCGACCTGATCAGCGCTTCACGAGGCCGGTCGCTGCTCCGATGGCGCCGCCGGAAATCGAGCCGGGCAATCCGGCCGGCGTTTCGATCGCTCCCGTCGTCGCAACACCCGGCAGGATCAGGCGGAACGTGGTGCCGCCCGGCTCGGACTGCGTTGTCGGGATCGAGAATGCGGCGCTCGGGACGGTGGCGGAAAGATTTGGAATCTTGTCGAGCCCCGTCAGGCTCTTGATCTCGGCCGGCGCTTGGATCTCGGGTAAAGAGAATACCGGCTTTGGCGTGCTCCAGAAAATCGCCGGTCGCGGCGGGTCTTCCTGATCCGTCGGCAACGCGGCTCTCGGCTGTAAAACGGGACTTGTCGGCTCGGCGATAGCAGACCGCGGCGCCGATACTGGAACCGTCGCGTCGATCGTTTGCGGCGATGTCGAGATGCTCTTCAGGTACTTCACCGTATCGACCGCATAATCCGGGCGGTGCGCGCCACTCCACAGAACATAGAGGATCGCAGCGCCCGCGACTGCTACGATGGCCGCCAGCGCCGCGAGCTTGCTCCTATTGTCGATCAAAGCCGTCATTGCGCCCCATCCTGCTACGAATCCAACAAGAGCTTCCCGCTCGATTGAGGAAAGATTGCGGCAGCCTTACGCCAGCGCCTTGAACGCCGCGCGGCCGGCGTAACGCGCCTCTTTGCCGAGCTCTTCCTCGATGCGCAACAGCTGATTGTATTTCGCCGTCCGATCCGAGCGCGACAGCGAGCCGGTCTTGATCTGTCCGCACCCGGTCGCCACCGCAAGATCGGCGATCGTCGCGTCCTCGGTTTCGCCCGAACGATGCGACATTACCGCTCGATAGGCGGCGCGATGTGCGGTCTCGACCGTCGCCAATGTTTCCGTGAGCGTGCCGATCTGGTTGACCTTCACCAGGATGGCGTTCGCCACGCCCTCGGCGATGCCGCGGCGCAGGCGCTTCTCGTTGGTGACGAAGATATCGTCGCCCACGAGCTGCACTTTCACGCCGATCCGCTCAGTCAGGAGCTTCCAGCCGGCCCAGTCATCCTCGGCCATGCCGTCCTCGATCGAGGCGATCGGGTAGCGCGCGCACAGCTCGGCGAGATATTTAACTTGCGCGTCTACATCGCGCGTCTTGCCTTCACCTTCGTAAACGTATTTTCCGGCCTTGAAGAATTCGGTCGCCGCGCAGTCGAGCGCGAGCACCATGTCACTGCCCAGCTTGTAGCCGGCTTTCTCCACCGCCTTGGCGACGAAGCCAAGCGCCGCGTCGGCATCTTTCAGGTTCGGCGCGAAACCGCCCTCGTCGCCCACGTTCGTATTGTGCCCGGCGTCTTGCAGCGCCTTCTTGAGCGTGTGGAAAATCTCCGCGCCCATGCGCAGCGCCTCGGCGAAGTTCGGCGCACCCACCGGCATGATCATGAATTCCTGGAAGTCGATCGGATTGTCCGCGTGCGCGCCGCCGTTCACGATGTTCATCATCGGCACCGGCAGCAGCCGCGCGGTCGGCCCGCCGAAATAACGGTAGAGCGGCAGCTTCGCGGCAGCAGCGGCGGCTTTCGCTACCGCGAGCGACACGCCGAGGATCGCGTTAGCGCCGAGCCGCGACTTGTTCTCGGTGCCATCGAGCGCGATCAGCGTCTCGTCAATCTTGGCCTGATCCTCGGCGTCCATGCCGCCGATCGCGTCGAAAATCTCGCCTTCGGCGGTGCTCACCGCCTTCTGCACGCCTTTGCCGAGATAGCGTTTCTTGTCGCCGTCCCTGAGCTCGACCGCCTCGTGCGCGCCCGTCGAGGCGCCGGAAGGCACCGCTGCACGTCCGCGCGAGCCGTCTTCGAGGATAACATCCACCTCGACGGTCGGATTGCCGCGGCTGTCGAGAATTTCGCGGGCGCGGAGATCGGTGATGGCTGTCATGGACGAGGCAGATCTTGCTCCGCGGACTCGCGCAGCGCTTCTACAGGATGATCCCATCTACCGCAAACCAACCCGCGCTCGCCCGGCGCAACTTGACATTCCGGGGTCGCTCGAAAAAGGTGCCTCGCCGCCCTAAGCCGACTCTGCCGCATGCCGCAGCCAAGGTCAGTGCCCGTTGAATCCCACGCCCGCAATCGTCTTTTTCCACGTCGGCAACTTTCCCGGCTATCTCTATGCGACCCTGGAGAGCGCCCGTTTCTTCAACCCCGGAGCGGAAATTTTTCTGATCGCCGACAAGCCGCGCGCCGATCTGACGAAACTCGGAGTACAGATCCGCACCATCGACCAACTCCAACACCCGAAGCTCTCGACCCTGTACGATCGCTACGTGCACATCTCGGCCTTCAAGTTCAACTATGACCGAATTTGCCTCGCGCGTTGGTTCTACATCGAGCAATTTCGCAAGGTCGAAGGCCGCTCTCGACTGATCCACCTCGATAGCGACGCGATGCTGTTTCATTCGGGTGCCGACCTCTTCCGCCACTTCCCGGGACAAGCGCACATCGGGTGTAGCAAGGCCAACGGTCCGGCGCTCGCCTTCATCCAGCATTCGCTCGAGCCGTTCCTGGATTTTGTGCTCATGAAATATACGGACCGTGCCTTCCTCGACGATGCACGCAAACGCAATGACGCCGCAAATTCGAAGGGACAGGCGGATAGCGTCCAGGATATGACCTTCTTAAATCTGTTCATCCGCCGCAAGGACGGTCTGGGCGTCTCCTACTCCAATCATCTTCCGATCGGTCATATCGACCACTGCATCTACGGCAACCCCGATGGTCTCAAGAGCGTTCCAAATCGCCGCCACGTGAGCCGCAAGTGCATCTATTGGGAAGACGCAGACGGCGCGCTCCGCCCGAGCTTTCGCCGCATCGCGGACGACGCAAAGATCCCCGCGCTCCTCGTTCATTTCCAGAACGGCGCTAAGCGCCGGATCCGTCGGTTCAATCGCGTAGGCCCGGGCTCCCTGGTGCCGCGCGCGCTGCGACTCCGCTACTATAATTATCTACTCAATTGATCTTCCAGGCATCTGCGATGCGATCTGCAAACGAGTATGGCCCTGGTGAGTGGTTGATCGGCTTGCCACTGGTTCACGGATTAAAGCGTGCACGCAATGTGCTCCTCGAACGCACGTTTCGCGGCGTTCGTTCGCGCGAAGCTGACAAGCTGCTCGCGAAGCAAGCCGGGCTTGCCGGTGGTTCGATTGCGATCTCCGTTGCATTCAACCAGCCTTGGGTCATCGAATTGACGACGCGGATGGCCAAGCGCCACCTCGATGGCACGCTCATCGTTCTCGACAATTCCCGCGACGCGAATGCACGAAACGAGATCGCCCGTATTTGCGCCGATCGCGACGTGCCTTATCTAGCCTTGCCGTTTAATCCGGAGCGGCATCCTTGCCGCTCGCACGGGATCGCCATGACCTGGGGCTACTACAATATCGTGCGCGAACTGCGCCCGCGCGTGTTCACGTTCCTCGACCACGACCTGATACCGACGGTGCCGTTCGATCCCGCACGATTGGTCGAGCATCAGCCCGTCTATGGAATCCTCAACCATTCGGCGTGGGGCTGGAATCTTTGGGCCGGCTACTGCATCTACGATTTTGCTTCGGTCGAGCGCTACGCGCTCGATTTCAACAACGACAATCCGCGCTTGCTCGATACCGGCGGCCGCAATTGGCTGCAGATTTATCGTTATCTCGACAGAAGCAAGATTCGATTCGCTGAGTGGCGTCAGGAATGGGTACGCGATCCCGGGGATGGAATAAGGCGGCAAGCCTACTTCGTCGACGGCATGGTTCACGTGGGCGGCGCAGGATTCGGCGACAAAAGCTACCCGCCGACCAAGCCCGAATTTTTCCAACGCTTGGTTCGCAGCTTTGAAGACGGCGCAACGATCGAGCAACTGCGGTATCCTGCAAGCAACGAGCAGCCCGTTTAGGCGAAACAGAAACGACTCCAATGACAACGCGAAAGCGGCCGGCCCAACCCCTCCAACTTGGCAAGCCGGCAAAGCTGCCCGCTTCGCCCGAGAAGGCCGTGCTCGATCGCGTGCCCAATCCGCACCCGGACACCGACTACGTCGCCCGCTTCACCTGCCCCGAGTTCACCGCCATTTGTCCGATCACTGGCCAGCCGGACTTCGCAATTCTGGTGATCGACTACGCGCCGGGGAAATGGCTGCTCGAATCGAAATCGCTGAAGCTTTATCTCGGAAGCTTCCGCAACCACGGCGCTTTCCATGAGGATTGCACGATCGGGATCGGCAAGCGCATCGCGAAACTCTTAGCGCCGAAATGGCTTCGCATTGGAGGCTACTGGTATCCGCGCGGCGGCATCCCGATCGACATTTTTTGGCAGACCGGCAAGCCGCCGAACGGCATTTGGATTCCGGATCAAGGCGTCGCGCCTTATCGCGCGCGCGGCTGAATCATCTTCTTCGCGACCTTGTCGAATGCGATCAGGTCCGAAAGCAGCCGCTCCATCTCCGCAAGCGGCACCATGTTCGGCCCGTCGGAAGGCGCGTGATCCGGATCGGGATGCGTCTCGATGAATACCGCGGCGACGCCGACCGCGACCGCGGCACGCGCCAGCACCGGCACGAATTCGCGCTCGCCGCCCGAAGCCGTGCCCTTGCCGCCCGGCTGCTGCACCGAATGGGTCGCGTCGAACACCACCGGCGCGCCGGTGCTGCGTGCCAGGATCGGCAGCGCGCGCATGTCGGAGACCAGCGTATTGTAGCCGAACGAAGCGCCCCGCTCGGTGACG
>DATBTC010000060.1:0-9084 GCA_036559465.1 Xanthobacteraceae bacterium | reverse complement strand
GCTCTGACGGATCGCTCCCAGTCAGACCGTCGCGCCGCCGTCGATCGGGATCACGGTTCCGGTGATGAAGCTTCCCGCCGGCGATCCGAGCAGTAGCGCCAGCCCCTTGATCTCATCGGTATTCGCTATGCGCTTCATCGGCACAGACTCGGCAACATGCTTCGCCACTTCCGGGTCCTTGCGCATGACGCCGCCGCGGATATTGGTGAGGAAAGGCCCCGGCGCGATCGCGTTTATCCGCACGTTGAAGGGCGCGAGTTCCAGCGCCGCCTGGCGCACCAGGTGGTTCACCGCCGCTTTGGTCACGGCATAGGGATAGCCCACGTAGGACTCGGCATGGATGCCGGCGATCGAGCCGGTGACGACGATGGCGCCGCGCTTCTGCCGCTTCATGTGCTTGGCCGCGAACTGCACCGTGTGCAGCACCGAAGTGAGATTGATGTCGATCACGCGCTGGTGGACGGCCGGATCGATATTCTCGATGGCACCGCTCGGCGAAACACTGAAGCCGGGCCCGGAGCTGATGCCGGCATTGGCGAACACCGTGTCGAGGCGCCCGTGACGTTCGGCGGCCTGGTCGATCGTTGCGCGCAAGGCCGTCTCATTGGCGACATCTACCACCACGGCCTCGACCTCGCAGCCGGCGGCCTTCAGACGCGCCGTCTGTTTTTCAAGACTCACCGCGTCCATGTCCGCGAGCACGACCTTGGCGCTGTTCTCGGCGAACGCCTCCGAATAGGCGAGCCCCAGGCCGCTCGCCGCGCCGGTCACCACCACGACATGGCCTTTGACGTTGAAAATATCGGCGACCTTCACGCGGCCTCCGGATTGCGCACCAGGAAGGCCTCGCCGCGCTCGAGGAACGCCCCGATCAGGCGCGCAGTGCGCGCCGGCTGATCTAGTTCGAGCGCGTGCGCCGAGCCGTAGATGAATGAGAGGTGCGAGTGGGGGATGGCAGTTTTGAGCCGGCGCCCGGTCTTCTCCACCGGGCAGACTTCGTCTTTCGTGCCGAACAGCACAAGAGTGCGCGCCTTGACCTGCGGCAGCGCGTCCAAGAGCGGCTGATCGAGGCTTACGCCCTGCGCGTAGCTATCGCGCGCGGCGCGATTTTTCGACCAGACTTCGGGCGAGCGCACGAGTTTCGGCACGCGCTCGGGATTGGAGAACAATGCGGCGCGCAGTTTGGCGGGATCGGCCGGCAGGCCGCCGGTGTCCGGGTCGCGCAGCCCGGCCGGCGCTTCGAGCACGAGCTGATCGACGAGGTCCGGATGGCGCACCGCGAGCCACATGGCAATCCAGCCGCCAAAGGAGATCCCGATCACGTCGCACGGTCCGCCGACCGCAGTACGGATGAACTCGGCATAAAGCCCAGCAAGGTCCGGCACCGATTTGACCGACGGATGCAGCGGCGTGCCGTCCCAGCCCGGCCCGACTGGCTGATAGGTCGTGTGCCGCTGCGCCAAGTCCTCCATCACCGGCGAGACGTTCGGTCCGCCGGTGCCGTGCAGTGTGAGAATCGGCCGGCCGCTGCCGCCTTTGCGATAGTGGAGCGTGCCGGTTGGCAGCTTGATCTCGTGCTCGCTGAAAGCGGTCATATTCGCGCGATACCCTAGAGGCTTCTGACTTCCGGCAGCACCTTATCGCGGAACAGCTCCATGCCGCGCCGCACCGCGGCGTCGGGGATGTTGCCGATCTTCATATTGATATTGAAGCAGCCGTGGCCGAGCTCGCCGTGGATGCGCTTCATCTGTTTCACCACGCTTTGCGGGCTGCCGCACAGGATCGAGCCCGCATCGATCATCTCGTCGAGCGAGCGCTCCTTGAGCGTCTCCAGCCGGTTAACAAAGCGCTCGCCGAATTGCTCCTGCGCGAAGAAGCGCGACTTCTGAATCACCAGCCGCTGTGCGTCGCGGATCGAGTGCATCAGCACGCGGTGAAAATAACGCTGCCCCTCGCGCATGATCTCGCGCGCTTCCTCGTCGGTCTCCGCGATGCAGGTATTGTAGCCGAGCAGAATGTGCTCGGGCGTCGGTTCGAGCCCGTGCGTGCGGGCCGCCTGCTTGTAGACGTCGATCGAGCGCTTCGCGAGTTTGAGGTCGGCGATCAGCGTGATCCCCATCATGGCGCGGTGCTGGCCGGCGAACTCGGCCGATTCCTCGTTGCTCGCAGACATCAGGATCGGCGGATGCGGCTTCTGATAGGGCTTGGGCCAGATCGAGATCGACGGATACTGATAGAACTCGCCCTCCCAGCCGAACGGCTCGGGCTCGGTCCAGCATTTGACGATGAGCGCAGCGGCCTCGCGCAAACGCTCGCGCGACTCGCCGGGCACGACGTTGTAGGCGATGTATTCGTGTGGCACGCCGCGGATCATGCCGGCGATCAGCCGCCCGCCGCTCATGACGTCGATCATCGCGTATTCCTCGGCGACGCGGATCGGGTTGAGAAGCGGAATCAGGTTGCCGAGCATCGCAAGCCCGATGGTCTTGGTGCGCTGCGCCAGCACCGAGCCGATCAGGTTGCAGTTCGCCATCAGGCCGTAGGGGCTGAAATGGTGCTCATTGCAGCCGACCCAGTCGAAGCCGCAATCCTCGGCGAACGCCATGGTGTCGATATAGGTGTCGTAGAGCTGCTTGCCCCGCTCGGGCTTGAACGCTTGGTTGCTCACCGGCCATTGCGCCGGGGTCTCTTCGAGATCGGTCCAGGGCATCAGATGGAAATAGGAGAATTTCATGCGCGATCTCGAATGCGTTTCAGGGGGAGGGGAGGGAGTTTTGACTTACCCGGCCTTGCGATGCACACCGTCTTTGCCCGCCCGCTCGGCGAGCCAGCGCTCGCAGTCGTCGAAGCCGTCGATGATGCGCTGGTGCCGTGCCATCAGCCAATCCTTGGTCTCCATGTGCGTGAAGATATAGAGCTCGCGGTTCTTGATCGCGCGCACCACCCGCTCGCCGACCACGTCGGGCTCTAGCCCTTTCTCCAGCTCCTTCTGGAACGGATTGTTGCCCGACTCCTCGTAGGGCCCGCCGAAACGCGCCGGCCGGTTCTCGCCCGACGTATAGATGCGGGTCTTCACCGCGGCAGGCGCCAGCACCGAAACGCCGACCGGCGTGTCGGCCAGATCGTGTGCCAGCGATTCGGTGAGCGCCAGCACCGCGAACTTCGTCGCCGCATAGGCACCGCTCTTCCGGTAGCCGCGCACCTGGAAGCCGGCGATCGAGGCGGTATTGACCATGTGGCCTTCGCCGCCATGAGCGCGGATCAGCGGCAGGAAGATACCGATTCCATGGATCACGCCGTAAAGATTGACGCCGACGATCCAGTCCCATTCCTCGGGCGTGAGATCGATCACCGACTTTCCGTGAATGGTGATGCCGGCGTTGTTGCAGGCCACGTGCACGGCGCCGAACGCCTTCACCGCCTCGTCGGCGATCTTCTGCACCGCCGAGCGCTCGGAAACGTCGGCCGGCACCGCGATCGCGCGCGCACCGAGCCCGCGCACCTCGGCAAGCGCCGTTTCGAGCCGGTCGCCGCGGATGTCGGAGAGTACGACCGCCATGCCGTGGCGCGCGAAAGTGCGCGCGAGCCCAAGCCCGATGCCGGACGCGGCGCCGGTCACGATTGCTGTCTTGCCCTCGAGCTTTTGCATCGGCTATCTCCCGGACGCTGATACGGGGCGGACTGTCCATCCCAGCCCAAAGACTGTCAACGCGGCGCGCGAACGCACGCGGACCTATGCCGCCCACGCTCAGCCGCGCTTCGGCTTGGCGAAGAACTTGGTCAGCGCCTCGATCTCTGCTTTGGAATCCGTCGTGTCAGCAGCCAGCCGCTCATAAAGCTCGGCGATGCTCTGGAACATTTCCCGTTCTGCCCGCTCGCCAGCGAAGCTTGCGATCTCCTCCATCTCGGCGACCCAGCGATAGGCCTTAGAGAACATGTCGGGCACGCTGCCCGAGAGCCGCGCCATCAGTTGCGGCTGGCTGGCGCTGAGTTCCTCATGCAACGTTTCGGCGATGCCGGCACGGTGCGCCGCGAGTACCATAGAGGAGCCGATCGCAGTCAGCCCCTTGGTGATGCCGCCGTAACACATCTTCAGCGCCGATGCGGCGCCGATCGGCCCGTCCATCGCACGGAACACCAGGCCGTATTCGTTGAGTACTGCTGTGCGCTTGGCCTCGAGCCCGGAAACGTAGAACACCGGCCCGTCATAGCCCTGGCGCGGCGGCCCGCCGATGATGCCACCGTCTACGAACGGACAGCCGTTCGCAGCAATCACGGCTGCGATCCGTTCAACCGTTGCAGGGCTGACAGCATTGCAGTCGACATAGAGCGGCTTCTTGTTGACCGCGCGCAGGCTCGGCGAGAGCCGTTCGGCGAGCGGCAGCGCTTCCTTGGGCGGCACGATCGAAAGAACAAAGTCGGCCTGCGCAATCTCCGCGTCCTCCACCGGCGCCATGCCGGCGGCCTTGGCGCGCTCGGCGCTCGCCTGGCTGCGGCCCTTGAGCGAGGTCACGACCCGCACTCCGCGCTCGACGAGACGCGCGCCGACGGCGGCGCCCATTCCGCCCGATGCGATGACGGCGATTTGCGGCGCCTGCGGCATTCTATTCCTGCGGCCCGAGCTTTTCGATCAGAGCCTGTAGCTCCTTATAGTCTTCCGCCGCCAGATCCGAGAGCGGCGGCCGTACTTTTCCCGCGCTGCGGCCGACGATGGCCGCGCCCGCCTTCACGATACTGACCGCATTGCCCGGCTGCTTGTTGCGGATCGCCACGTACGGCACGAAAAAGCTCTTGAGCAACTTATCGATGGTCGTGTCGTCGCCGCGCTCCAGCGCGTCGTAGAATTGCAGCGCCGTGCGTGGCACGAAATTGAACACCGCCGACGAATAGGTGGCAAATCCCACCGCACGGAACGCCCGCGCGTAGGTCTCCGCGGTCGGCATGCCGTTGATGAGCGCGAGCCGCGCACCCAGCATGCTCTTGATCGACGTGAGCAGTTCAAGGTCGCCGACCCCGTCCTTGAAACCGATGAGATTGGGGCACTCTTCCGCGATCCGCGCCACGGTTTGCGCGCCGAGCCGGCAGTTCGCGCGGTTATAGACGACGACGCCGAGCCGGGTCGCGCGGCAGACCGCGGTGATATGTGCGCGCAAGCCCGCCTGCGGCGCTTCGGTGAGATAGGGCGGCATTAGCAGAAGCCCGTCGGCTCCGAGTCGCTCTGCCTCCTGCGCGTAGCTTATCGCAGTGCGCGTGCCGTAGCCCGTGCCGGCGATGAAAGGCGTTTTTGCGCCCCACGTGCGTACTGCCGTGCCGATGACTGCCGAGTATTCGGCCGGCGTTAGCGAGAAGAATTCGCCCGCTCCTCCCGCCATGAACAGCGCGCCGGCCGGATAGCTTGCCAGCCATTCGAGCCGCCGTGCGCTCGCCTTCGCGTCGAACTCGCCGCTCGCGTCGAAGTCGGTGAGCGGGAACGAGAGCAGGCCGCGCGAGATCGCGGCCTTAAGTTCTTGAGGGGAGTTTGCAGCGGGCATCGAATGTTTCTCTCAGCGCCTGCTCGCGCGGGCAGTTGCCCACCTCGATCGCATGGCCCATTCGCTCGCGGCCGCGAAAGTTATGCCATAGGATGATCACCGCCCGGCACGAAAAATACGACGGGCAAGAGTGCGCTAAGCACAGCCGCGGGCAACAGGGAGGATGCCAGTGTTTCGTACTTTGCCGACTATCGCTTTCACCATCGCCGCCCTTGCCGTCAACGGCCAGGCACAAGCCCAGGGCACTTTCCCGAGCCGAACGATCCGCATCGTCGTCGGCTTCCCGGCCGGCGGCCCGAGCGACATTCCCGCGCGCCTCATCGCCGAAAAGCTGAAAGTCTCGCTTGGCCAGAACGTCATCGTCGAAAACAAGCCCGGCGCCGCCGGTCAGCTCGCGGTCACCGATCTTCTGTCGCAGCCACGCGACGGGCACACGCTGCTGCTGTGCTCCTACATCGATCCGATCAACACGTTTCTCTACAAGAAGGTGAACTACAAGCTCGGCGATCTTGCCCCGATCTCGCTCGTGCAGAAGGCCTTCTACGCCTTCGCCATCGGCAACGAGCTGCCGGCGAGCAATCTCAGGGAATTTATCGCCTACGCGAAGACTAAGCCCGGCGTGCTCAATTACGGGGTGATTGGCCCCGGCTCGGTGACCGAGCTGCTCGCCAAGCAACTCGAGAAGGTTGCGGGCATCCAGATGACCGCCATCACCCACCGCGGCACCGGCCCAGCGTTGCAGGAAATGGTGGCCGGCCGCCTCGACTTCATGGTGGGGCCCTTGGCCAACACGATCCCGCTCTATCAAGCCAAGCGCCTGAAGATCGTCGGCATGACCAGCCCCGAGCGCCTTGCGGTCGCGCCGGAAGTGCCGACGCTGAAAGAGCAGGGGACGCCGATCGTGAACTACGGTTGGTGGGGCGTGTGCGCGGCGTCCGGCGTGCCGAAGCCCGTGGTCGATCTCCTGAGCAAGCGCGTCGCCGAGGCGGTCGCATCGCCGGAATTCAAGTCGGTGATCGAGAAGACCGGCGTCATTGCGATTTCCTCGACGCCGGCCGATTTCGCCAAGGTGATCGCCGAGACTACGGCCGAGGCGCAAGCCCTGATCCGCGATCTCGGCATCCCGCAGATCGAGTAGTTAGCGCTCGGTTCGCTCAGAAGCCGGCAGACGACGGGGGCGTTCGATGAAGTTCGGCGTGTTCGACCATATGGATCACCCGGGCCGGCCGCTCGACCAGCACTTCGCCGACCGGCTGCGTCTCGCGGAGGCCTATGATCGCCTCGGCCTCTATGGCTATCACGTCGCTGAGCATCACTCGACGACGCTGGGATGCGCCGCTTCTCCCGGCGTTTATCTCTCGGCGGTTGCCCAGCGCACCCAGCGCATCCTGTTCGGGCCGCTCGTGTTCACTTTGCCTTTGTACAATCCGCTCCGGCTCATCGAAGAAGTCTGCATGCTCGATCAGATGGGCGGCGGGCGCTTCCAGCTCGGCGTCGGCAAGGGGGTCTCGCACTACGAAACCGAATTTTACGGGGTCGATTTCGGCAAGACTCAGCCGATGTATCACGAAGCCTTTCAGGTGCTGATGAAGGGCCTGGCTTCCGATGAACTGACGTTCGAGGGAAAGTTCTACCGCTACAAAGAAGTGCCGATGGTGTTGCGCCCGCTGCAGCGGCCGCACCCACCGTTATGGTATGGAACCGCGTTTCCCGACAGCGCGATGTGGCCCGCGGCCAACGACGTGCACATCGTGACGCTCGGTCATCGGCCTGGCGTCCACGCGATCATCGATCGCTACCGCGCCGAGCGAAAGAGACTTGGCAAGAACCCGGACAACATGTGTATGGGCGTCACGCGCCATGTGGTCGTGGCCAAGACCGACGTCGAAGCCCAGCGCATTGCGCGCCGCGCCTATCCGCGCTGGCGCAACAGCTTCACCTGGCTCTGGCAGCGGCACGGCGTCGATGTGGACGTGGAATTCCCGATCATCGCCGGGCTCTATCCGCCGACGTTCGACGAGCTCGTTGCCAAGGGCAACGGCATCGCTGGTTCGCCGGACACAGTCAGGAAATACGTCGCCGACGAGGTGAAAGAGACCGGGATCAACTATCTCGTCTCCTGGCTTGCCTTCGGCGATATGACATTCGACGAGTCGCTGCGCTCGACAGAATTGCTTGCGCGCGAGGTGATGCCCGCCTTCGCAAAACCGCATGCCGCCATGGTTGAATGACTAGGGGTTGTTCCACCAGTTCCCCTGTTAGGGCCAGCAAGTGGGCAGGAATCGCGGGACAATTGCGGGCCTCGGTACAAGCGGGTTAAACAAGCCATAATTTGACGCCGCAGCCCGGCGTCAGTACCGTCCAAAAAAATCGTTCGAAAGAACGTGCTTAGGGAGGAATTCGATGAAAAAACTGTTTCTGGCATTAGGCGGGATCGCCGCCGCCGCGCTGCTCTCCGTCATCCCGGCGGCCGCGCAAGGCACCGTCAAAATCGGCCTGATCTTGCCGTATTCCGGGCAGTTCGCCGATACCGGCGCGCAAATCGACAACGGCATCAAGCTCTACATGAAACAGCACGGCGACACCGTCGCCGGCAAGAAGATCGAGATCATCCGCAAGGACACCGGCGGTGTCGCCCCTGACGTTGCCAAGCGCTTGGCGCAGGAATTGATCGTACGTGACGGAGTCGACATCCTCGCCGGCTTCGCGCTCACGCCGAACACGCTGGCGGCGGCCGACGTATCGGCCGAAGCCAAGAAGTTCATGGTGATCATGAACGCCGCAACTTCGATCATCACCACCAAGTCCGAGTTTTCGACGCGTACTTCGATGACGCTGCCGATGGTCGGCGACACGATGGGTAAGTGGGCGGCCAAGAACGGGATCAAGAAGGCCTACACCATGGTCGCCGATTTCGGTCCGGGCCACGATGCCGAGCAGTCGTTCCACGCGGCGTTCAAGGCTGCGGGTGGCGAGATCATCGGCTCCGTGCGCATGCCGGTCGCTAACCCGGATTTCTCCGCCTTCGTGCAGCGCGCCAAGGATCTGAACCCGGAAGCGATCTTCATCTTCATCCCGGGCGGCGCGCAGCCGGCAGCGCTGGGCAAGGCGTTCGCCGAGCGGGGCATCGATCCTAACAAGATTAAGATCCTGAGCACCGGCGAGCCGGTCGACGAGCAGGCGCTCAAGGCCATGGGCGATATCGCCGTCGGCCGCATCAGCGCCTGGCACTACGACTACAATCTCAACAACCCGGTGAACAAGGCGTTCGTCGCCGCGTTCAATACCGAGTTCAAGCGCAATCCGGACTTCTTCGCCGTCGGTGGTTACGACGGCATGCATCTCATCTACGAGGCGCTGAAAAAGGCCGGCGGCAAGACCGACGGCCCCTCGCTCATCGCGGCAGCCAAGGGACTGAAGTGGACGAGCCCGCGCGGCCAGATACTGATCGATCCCGAAACCCGCGACGTCGTCGAGACGATCTATATCCGTCGCGTCCAGAAGGTTGGCAACAACCTCGTCAACGTCGAATTCGACAAGGTCGACAACGTCA
>DATBTC010000059.1:0-3972 GCA_036559465.1 Xanthobacteraceae bacterium | reverse complement strand
CGTATTGGAGTCGATCAAGTTCTACGAGCGCACGCTTGGCTTACGCCTGTCGGATCGTGCCTCCGATCTCGTCGCCTTCATGCACGGCATCCACGGCAGCGACCATCATCTGCTCGCGCTGGTGAAGTCGAGCGCGCCCGGATTCCACCATTGCAGCTGGGACGTCGGCAGCCTCAACGACATCGGCCTCGGCGCCATGCGCATGCACGACAAAGGCTGGACCAAGGGCTGGGGCCTCGGCCGTCATGTGCTGGGCTCGAACTATTTCCATTATGTGCGTGATCCGTGGGGCAGCTTCTCGGAATATTCCTGCGACATCGACTACATTCCGAAGGACCAGCGCTGGCCGGCCGCCGACCACAAGCCGGAGGATTCGTTCTACCTCTGGGGCCCGGACGTACCGCGCGAGTTCACGATCAACTACGAAGGTGGCGAGAGCTGAGTTCGGCTTTTTCCAGGGCGCAACGCTGCGTCTCTCCGTCATGGCCGGCCTTGTGCCGGCCATCCACGTCTTTGATCTTGGTGAGACCGTTAGACGTGGATGCCCGCGACAAGCGCGGGCATGACGTTGAAATGCAGTATCCCCAATGCGCCCTTGCGCAAGGCGACCGCAGCTCACTCAACCGCCAGCTTCACCTTTTCGCCCGGCTTCAGGCGGTCGTGCGCGCCCAATCCATTGAGCACGCGGAAGCGCTCGAGCGAATGATCTGACGTACCCATGCGCCGCGCGAGCTTCTCGACGGTATCGTCCGGCGCTACTGTGACGATCTTCAGGTGCAGCGGCTTCACCTGCTCGCTCTCCTTCAGCGTCATGCGACGAAAAGTCATCACCGATTCACGGAACGCGCGGTCGGCTTGCTCGGTCCTGTTTTTGGCGGCGAAAATAAAGCGGTAGACGTCACTGCCGAAACGCACGGCGAAGAGCCGGAACGCCCAGCCGGTGCCGCTCGCGGCTGCGGTTGCCGCCGGAAAGCCGTTGACGGTGAACTCCTCGACGCTGCCCGGATCGACATTTTCCATCCAGCCGGACTTGAGATAATCGGGCAGCGGCTGCTCCGCCGGCACGCTCACCACATCCAGACGCAACGCTTCATCGCCTCGGTCCTTGAGGCCGAGCACCGCCTGTGCAGTGTTGTCGAGCGTGAAGCCAGGTGGCGCCACGAAGCTGAAGCCGAGCTTGGGATGCAAGAAGTGCCGCCCGCGCGCGAACCCTTCGCTCGGGTCCTCGCCGTAGATCAGGCCGTCGAGGATAGCGAGATAATCGGTGTGCTCACGCTCGCCGCGGCCGGGCCCGCTGAATTGGCGTGCATTGGCGAGCGCGTTCTTCACGCGCTCAGGCGTCGCCGGATGGCTCGAGAGGAAATCGCTGCCGCGCGGCCCGGCGCCGTCGCTTGCCTTGAGATCCGCATTGCGCTGCATGTCGGACAGGAAGCGCGACGCACCGTAGGGATCGAACCCGGCGCGCGCCGAGATTCCGACGCCGATGCCGTCGGCCTCAAACTCCTGCGCCCGCGAGAAGGCGGCGAGCGTCAGCTTCGACTTGGCGAGCGCCAGCGCGCCCACCTGCGGATCGCTGAGCACGTCGCTTACCACGTGACCGATGATCGCGACCTGCCGCGCCTGCTCCTCGCGGATGGCTGCATGGCGCGCGATTACATGCCCCATCTCATGTGCGAGCACGGACGCGAGTTCCGCTTTGTCGTTGGCGAGGGCTATCAGGCCGCGCGTGATGTAGAGGCGGCCATCCGGCAGCGCGAAAGCGTTGATCGCCGGCGAATTGAGAATCGTCACCTTGAATTTGAGGTCCGGCCGCTCGGACGCCGCCACCAGGCGGTCGACCGTTTTCTCGATCATCGCCTGCAGGCGCGCATTGTCGTAAGTGCCGCCGTAAGAGGCCAGGATGCGCGCGTTCTCGCGCTGCGCCGCCGGCTCGCGCGGGGTCGGGGCGGTGGCTTTCGGCATCGGCAGCGAAACGAAACGGTCGCCGGGCGAGCTGGTGCACCCGGCCAGCAGGACGGCGAGCGCGGCTGCGATGCCGAGCGTACGCTTCACCTTGACTGCCGACTGTCCCCCCATGACCCACCGACGCTATGTTACCTGACGACCTCGATCTGTTCAGGAACCGACGCTTCCATCATCGGACCACGGCGCTGCTCCACCCAGCCTCGCACCCTGATCCTGCGGCCTTCAAGTTCCTTCGGGTCGATGTTCGCCGCTGCGAAATCTCGCCGATGACGCTTGAGGATGGTGACCGCGAAGTCCTGCGTCCACCGCCGCCCGAAATTGACATATATTGTGGCGCCGCTCTCCCGCACCGACAAGACCTTGCCCTCGATAAGGGCGAACTGACCCCGAACAGCCGTAATACCGGTAACATCGTGTGACGGCAAAGGGGCGAAATTGGGGTGGGCCCAGAGGCCGCGCGCGGCAGCGCGTGCCGCGCGTTCCGCCTTCAACAGCAGTTCCGCACAGGGGCGGTCGCCGACGCGGGCGGAGACGCGCGCCTCGCCTTGCGCGAGCATCACTTGCTGCAGCGACTCACGCGCGTCATCCGTATAGGCGATGGCGACCACGCGACCGTAGCGGTCCTGTTCAGGCCCAAGCTTTTCCAGCCGCAACATCTTGCCGGCGGCGAGCGTGTTCAGCGCGGCGCCGCTCGCATCATTTGCTTCGATCGCCGCCAGCCTCAGTTCGCGTCCATCGGTGAGCAGGAGCGTGCGTCCGTCACGCACGCCGGCGACGGTCGCCGTGCCGAGACCGGGAAGCTTGCAGGCTTCCTGGGCCGTCGCGCCGGACACGAATGCCGTCGCAGCAGTTGCGAGCACCAGGCGGGACATTGCGGACAAGAACATCACGGGAAACCGTCGGAATTGGCGCCTCGACAGAATGGGCGGCACCATGAGAGGCTCATGAAAAGCTAGAATGTTTAAGGCGGCCATAACATCCTGCCGCCGGGGGAGGACCATCAATGACACCGCGCCGCGCCCTGCCGAACCGCCGTTCCGTGCTCGCCTCCATCGCCGCGGCCGGCGCCTTTGCCGCCACCGGCGCTCGCGCGCAATCCAATTGGCCTGATCACCCCGTGCGTATCATCGTGCCTTATCCGGCCGGCGGCTCGACCGACGTGCTCTCGCGCATTTTGGCAGAGCGGATGAAGGAGATGTTCGGCCAGCCTTTCGTGATCGAAAATCGGCCCGGCGCCGGCGGCAATATCGGCATCGCCGCTGTCACCGGCAGCCCGCCCGACGGCTACACAATCGGTGCCGCCACCATCGGTCACTTCGCGATCAACCAGTATCTCTATAGCAAGATGCCCTACGACGCCGAACGCGACATGATCCCTGCGTCGCTGACCTGGGAGTTGCCCAATGTTTTCGTGGTCGCGAGCGATCATTGCCCGGCGAAATCGGTGTCCGAGTTCATAGCCTGGGCAAAACAGAAAGGCCGCGTCAGCTACGGCAGTCCCGGCGTCGGAACGTCGCCGCATCTGTCGGGCGTAATGTTCGTGAAGCGCACGGGGCTTGATGCCGTGCACGTGCCGTTCCGCGGCGCCGCGCAGACCATTCCGGCGATGCTCGCCGGCGACGTCAACTTCGCCATCGACAATCTCACCTCTTATCTTCCCGCGATCGACTCGGGGAAAATGCGCGCACTCGCCGTGACCGCGGCACAGCGCTGGCCGACGATGCCGGATGTGCCGACCATGGAGGAGGCCGGCATGAAGGATTTCGTCGTGACCTCCTGGGCGGCCTTCGTGTTTCCGGCCGGCACGCCGCGTTCGATCATCGACAAGATCGCGGGCGCGATGAAGCAGATCGCTGCCGACGCCGAGACCCAGAAACGGTTCCAGGTGGGCGGTGCACGCTTGCTCTCGAGCACACCGGAAGGCGCGCTGGCCTATGCGGCCAAGGAACGCGCGCTGTGGAAGGATGTCGTCGCCGCGTCGGGCGCGAGGATCGACTGACCTGTGCA
>DATBTC010000058.1:0-5540 GCA_036559465.1 Xanthobacteraceae bacterium | reverse complement strand
GCGCGAAAATATCGCCATCGCCATCGCCGAGCGCGAGCGGATCGCGTGGCGCGGGCTGCGCTATTCGAAAGGTTGGCGGCGCTGCCTGGAGGAGGCCGATGCGCGACTGCGCGAAATCGGGATTCTCGACGTCGCCGGACGCCGCGTGTCGGAGCTCGCCTATGGCCAGCAGCGGTTGCTGGAGATCGCGATCGCGCTGGCGCTGAAGCCGCGGGTGCTCTTGCTCGACGAGCCGGCGGCCGGCGTTCCCGCCCACGAGGCGCACATCATCCATGAGGTGCTCGACCGGTTGCCCGCCGATATCGCGATTCTGATCATCGAGCACGACATGGACGTGGTGTTCCGCTTCGCGCGGCATATAATCGTGATGGTGCAGGGCAAGGTGCTGGTGCGCGGCGAGCCCGCGGAGATCGCGGTAAACCCGCAGGTGCGCGCGGTCTATCTCGGCCGGAGCGCGGTATGAGTCTCTCCATCACGGTGCACGAACTTTCCGCGGGCTACGGGGAGACCGTGGTGCTCGACGGCATTTCGCTCGAAGTGCCGGGCGGCGGCACGCTGGCGATCCTGGGTCGCAACGGCGTCGGCAAGACGACACTCCTGGCGACTATGATGGGGCTTACGACGTTGCACTCGGGCACGATCAAGCTCGGCGATCAATCGATCGAGACGCTGCCGACGCACATGCGCAACCGCATGGGGCTCGGCTATGTGCCGCAGGAGCGCGAGATTTTTCCCTCGCTGACCGTGGAGGAGAACCTCGCGGTGTCCTTGCACGCGGGCGGCTGGTCGATCGAGGCGGTGTTCGATCTCTTCCCGGGGCTGAATGCGCGGCGCAAGAACACTGGTAACAAGCTCTCCGGCGGCGAGCAGCAAATGCTTGCGATCGGCCGCGCGCTGGTGGGCGCGCCCAAGGTGCTGTTGCTCGACGAACCGCTCGAGGGTCTCGCGCCGATCGTGATCGATGCGCTCACCGACGCGCTGGCGCGCATCCAGAAGGAATCGGGCGTCACCATGATTCTCGTTGAGCAGAAGGCGGAGCTGGCGCTTTCGCTGACGCAACAGGCCGTGATCCTCGACCGCGGCCGCATCGTCTATCAGGGTACCAGCGC
The DNA here is from genome assembly GCA_036559465.1 of Xanthobacteraceae bacterium. Classification (GTDB taxonomy): domain Bacteria; phylum Pseudomonadota; class Alphaproteobacteria; order Rhizobiales; family Xanthobacteraceae; genus JAHFPN01. The sequence goes on along the minus strand of DATBTC010000058.1, from coordinate 4,431 downwards.
GGCCTTGAAGGCCGACGAGGCGAGCCAGGCGCAGTTTCTCGGCGTCGCTGCAAAGAAGCGCTGAGCGTTACCAGCGCAGAACTTTCCGCCCGATCAGGCTGCCCAATATCGTCACGCCGCCGATCGCGATCGTGTACCAGGTCGCGACGAAGAGCGGCGAGTCGTCGGTGCAATGCGCGGCATAAAGCGCGGCGCCGAGACCGCCGGCCAGCAGTCCGGCGACCGCGCCGGCGAGCGCCGGCCGCGTCGGCGCGCCGTGGCGCAGGCCGATCAATGCGGCCGCGAGCAGCGGCAGCGAGAGCAGGGGAACGTAAGTCAGGCAATAGAGCCAGTTGGTACCGACCAGCCGCGTGCCCCAGGAGGCAGCCGGCATGGCGGCGAGTTCCACCAGCACGCCGAAGGCTAGCAGCGCCGGGGCGGCGGCGAGCACGAGCCAGGAATAGCCGGTCTCGGCCCCCGGCCGCGCCAGTCGTAGCGCGAGTGCGAGCGCGGTCGCGGCGAGCAGCAGCGTCACCACGAATTTGAACAGAAAGCGTGGGTCGAGTGCGACCGCGGCGATGTCATCTCGCGGCCCGAGCCGGATCGCGAACAAGATCGCGGCCAGCAAGAAAGCCGCCGCGAGCGCAACATAGAGGAAACGCGCGAGTGGCGCCGCACGCTTATCGTCGGCGGCAAGGGCGCGGATCAGGTGATCGGTTTTCATGGCTCGGATTCTCTCAGTTTGATAGCAATCGCCGCAAGTCCCCGATGCAACGCCACGCGCACAGCGCCCTCGCTTACGGAGAGACGTGCCGCCGTCTCCGTGATCGAGACGCCTTCTACCGCGATTGCTTGCACGACATTGCGCTGCCGATCGGGCAGTTCGCCGAGATTGCGCGCGACATCGCCGACGATGCCGCTCGGCTGCTCCGTGGTGTCGGGCAAAATATCGGCAAAGTCGTCGACTGGAATTTCGATGCGGCGGCCGCGGCGGCGCAGCGCATCGATCAGCTTGTTGCGCGCGATGGCGCGCACCCAGGGGCCGAGCGGCGCGGCAGCGTCCCAGGTGTGGCGCTTGAGGTGAATGGCCAGCAAGGTTTCCTGCACAACGTCCTCGGCATCTGCATCGCTTTTCCCGGCGCGAGTGAGCCCGCGGCGGGCGGCTGCGCGTAGCCCAGGCGCCAGCGCCTTGAGCAATCGCTCATAAGCGGAGGCGTCGCCGCCTATGGCCCGGCGCATCAAGCCGGTCCATTCGGCTTCGCGCTCCCGCACGCGCGTTCCAACCGATAGTTCGTCGTGCATGACCGGTTTGTTACGCATGGGTGAAAAGATTCAGCAATCCCAAGTCGTTGCAGTGGCGAACACAGCCCCGTGAGGGGCGTAACACCGGGCTGGGCTCGCGCGAACTACCTGATGCGAGGCCGGCCAACCGGTCCGCATTCTGTAGCCGTTCCCCATCCTACCGGAAAGGATTCGTCATGAATGTGAGGAAACAGATCACGACCGCGACCTTGGCCAGTTCGTTTGCCGCCGCGCTCGCAATGGCAACCGTGCCCGCGCTGGGCGCCCCGAAGCCGGCGCAGCCGACCATGGACAAGTGTTTCGGCATTTCGCTCAAGGGTCAGAACGACTGCGGCGCCGGCGCCGGCACCACTTGCGCCGGTACCTCGACCGTCGACTATCAGGGCAATGCCTGGAAATACGTGACCAAGGGCACCTGCGCCTCGATGCAGTCCCCGAAGGGCCCGGGATCGCTCAAGCCGAAAGCGTAAGCACGTTCTTCGCCATCGATGGGGCGCGCGGCAACAGCCGTCGCGCGCCTCGCATTCATCCGTGAGCGTTGCGAGCGACCATGCCGATACAATCCAGTCTGCCCCCGAGCGCCGGTGTCGGTTTCAAGCCGGAGCATTTCCGCGACATCGTGGCTGCCGAGCAGCCGCTTGGTTTCCTCGAAGTGCATGCGGAGAACTACATGGGCGCCGGCGGCCCGCCGCACGCGCAGCTTGCCAAGCTGCACGAGAACTATGCCCTTTCGATCCACGGCGTCGGACTTTCGATTGGGTCGCCGCGGCCGCTCGAACGGGAACATCTTGCGCGCCTCAAGGTGCTGGTCGAGCGCTATCAGCCCGAGAGTTTCTCCGAGCATCTCGCCTGGTCGTCGCACGGCGAGGCCTATTACAACGATCTGCTGCCGCTGCCCTATACGGAGGTGATGCTGGCGCGCGTCTCTGAGCATGTCGATCAAGTGCAGAGCGCGCTCGGCCGGCAGATGCTTTTGGAAAATCCCTCGACCTATGTGCTGTTCGCCGAAAGCACGATCCCCGAGGTCGAGTTCCTCCGCGCGATCTCCGAGCGCACCGGCTGCGGACTCTTGCTTGACGTCAACAACGTATTCGTGTCGGCGAAGAACCACGGCACCGACGCGCTCGCGTATCTTGAGCGTTTCCCGCTCGAGCGCGTGAAGGAAATCCATCTCGGCGGCCACGACGAGCAGGCGGACGATACGGGCGCGCCGCTGTTGATCGACGCGCACGGTACGCCGGTGGTGGAGCCGGTCTGGGCGCTCTACGAGCACGTGATCTCGCGGGCAGGACCAGTCGCTACACTGATCGAATGGGATAACGATGTACCCGCGTGGAAGACCCTGCGGGCGGAAGCCGAGCGCGCCGAGGCGATCCTTGAGCGTGCCGGGCGCGCGGCGGCGGCCTGAGATGTTCGCGCCTATGCAAGCCTCGTTCGCCGTGGCGCTGCTCGACGCCGGGAAGCCGGTGCCCGAGGGCGTGACTTCGCACACGGCGGACAGACCCGCCCGGCGCTTCGCAGTCTATCGGAACAATGTTGTCGCTAGCCTCGTGAAAGCACTCGGCGTCCGTTTTCCGGCCACAAGCCGGATCGTAGGCGAGGAATTTTTCAATGCTATGGCGCGCGTATTCGTCGCCGCGCATCCGCCTCGCTCGCCGCTCCTGATGACCTATGGCGACGATTTCCCTGACTTCATCGAGCGCTTCGAGCCCGCGGCGGAGTTGCTCTATCTCGCCGACGTGGCCCGCTTGGAAGCCGCGCGCACGCGCGCCTATCATGCAGCGGATGCCGAGCCACTTGACCCGAACCTGTTGCAGACCATTTCTCCGGAAGCGCTCGGCGGCATGCGTTTCGTGCTGCATCCCTCGGCCGAAGTCGTACGCTCGCGCCATCCGATCGTGACCATATGGGCGATGAACGCGGGCGAGGCGAAGCTTGGCCCGATCGAGAACTGGCAGCCCGAGGATGCGCTGGTCGCTAGACCGCGCCTCGACGTGGAAGTGCGTAACCTCCCCGCAGGAGGAGCGGCATTCCTCGAGGCGTTGATCGCGGGAAATACGCTCGCAGAAGCGGTTGAAGCCTCGACCGGAGAGGATGCAGATTTCGATCTTGCCGCGAATCTCGCGGGGCTCATCGGCGCGGGTCTCGTGATCGGATTTTCCACCGAGCCGCAGAAGGATTGACCGACATGGCGACAACACCGGCAGCCGGCTCCAAATCCGGCCTTGTGCGCCTGGTGCGCATGCTCATCGGCTGGATGGAACTCATTCCGTACTGGCTGATCGCGCTGGTGGCGCGGCTCGCGCCGGCCGGCGTGTTCTGGCGCTCAGGCCAGACCAAGTTGAATGGTTGGCAGGTCACCGACAGCGCGGTGGCGCTGTTCGAGAACGAGTTCCAGCTACCGGTAATCAGCCCCTGGCTTGCTGCGCATATCACCGCTTACGCGGAGTTCCTATTCCCGGTGCTGCTGGTGCTGGGGCTCGCCACGCGCTTTACGGCGCTGGCGATGATGATCATGACCGCGGTGATCGAGATTTTCGTGTTCCCCGACGCCTGGCCGATCCACGGCACCTGGGCCGCCTGTTTCTTGATCCTAATGACGCCCGGGCCGGGGATTGTCTCGCTCGATCATTTCATTGCGCGGCGCTATCGCTGAGCGGCTTACGGCTGCACCGGTCATCAGCTAAGGTTCCCGGACGCCACTCCGCCCGCGGCTAGCGCGGGCGGTGAAGTTTGTCTGGGGGCCAACCATGCCGGTCATCGACGTTCACACCCACATGCTATCGCGCGATTTTCTGGCGCTGCTGCAGGAGCAGGGCGGCCACTACAAGATCGCCAAAACCAAGGCCGGGCAGGAGACGATCTACAACGAGGGCGCGCCGTTCATGACGCTGTTTCCGGCGATGTGGGACTACGACCAGCGCATCAAGGACATGGACAAGGCCGGCGTGGACGTGGCGATCGTGTCGCTGACGAGTCCGAACTGCTATTTCGGCAGCCGCGAGACGAGTCTGAAGGCCGCACGTATGGTCAACGACTCGATGGCGGCTCAGCAGCGTGCGCGGCCCGGCCGCATCCGCTGGTTCGCCTCGCTGCCCTGGCAATATGTCGATGACGCCAAGGCCGAGCTTGCGCGCGCGGTGAAAGAGG
>DATBTC010000057.1:0-11887 GCA_036559465.1 Xanthobacteraceae bacterium | reverse complement strand
CGCGCGCGGGGTAATCTCCGTCACCGAACGGCAGAGCTTTATCCTGCGCGTGCGGGAACTGGCCAAGGTCTGCGGCGCGGCGTGGCTGAAGACCGAGGGCGGCGGCGCCTGAGATGCCCGATCTTTTGCTCGAACTGTTCTCCGAGGAAATCCCGGCGCGCATGCAGCGCGGGGCGATGGAGAATTTGAAGAGGCTCGTCACCGACAAGCTGGTGGACGCGGGGCTGACCTATGACGGCGCCAAGGCGTTCGCCACGCCGCGGCGCATTGCGCTGGCGGTGCATGGGTTGCCGGCAAAGCAGCCGGATCGGCGCGAAGAGAAGAAAGGCCCGCGCGTCGGCGCGCCTGACGCGGCGGTGCAAGGATTTCTCAAGAGCGCCGGGCTGAAATCGATCGGCGAAGCCAAGGTGCAGTCTGATAAGAAGGGCGACTTCTATCTCGCGGTGATTGAGCGGAAAGGTCGGCCGGCAGCCGAGGTAATCGCGGAGATCATTCCTGATGTTATCTGGAAGTTTCCGTGGCCGAAATCGATGAGGTGGGGCGAACCCGTCTTCGCAAAGGCTGGCGAAGATTATGTTGTTGCCGGCGATGGCAACTACGTTCTCGAAAAACCTTGGCTTAGTTGGGTGCGGCCGCTGCATTCGATCCTGTGCACCTTCGGGCCGGAGACCGAGGAGCCGGAGATCGTGAAATTCGAGATCGACGGCATCAAAGCCGGCGACATCACCCACGGCCACCGCGTGCACGCGCCCGGCCCGATCAAGGTGAAGCGGCTCGAGGATTATCTGGCCAAGCTGCACGCAGCCAAGGTCATCCCCGACCCGGACCGGCGCAAGGCCGACATTCTCGCCGACGCCAAGGATCTTGCGCTCGCGCAGGGGCTGGAGCTGGTCGAGGACGAAGGACTCTTGGAAGAGGTCGCTGGCCTCGTCGAATGGCCGGTAGTGCTGATCGCAAGTTTCGACACGGCGTTTCTCGGCATTCCGCCGGAAGTGATCCGCGCCACGATCCGCAACAACCAGAAGTGCTTCGTGCTGCGCGATCCGAAGACCGGCAAGCTCGCCAACAAATTCATCACGGTCGCGAACCAGGAAGCCAGCGACGGCGGCGAGGCGATCAAGGCCGGCAATGCGCGCGTGATCCGCGCGCGGCTGGCGGATGCGAAATTCTTCTGGGAGCAGGACCGCAAGCAGACGCTCGAAGAGCGGCTGCCGAAGCTGAAGGGAATCGTCTTTCACGAAAAACTCGGCACGCAGGCCGAGCGGGTCGCGCGAATGCTGTGGCTCGCGCGCGAGATCGCTCCAGCCGTGAAAGCCGATCTGCGCAAGACCGAGCACGCGGCCTTGCGGACCAAGGCCGATCTCGTCACCGAAATGGTGGGCGAATTTCCCGAGCTGCAAGGCGTCATGGGGAAATATTACGCGTTCGCCGAAGGCATCGATCCCGAAGTCGCCGCCGCGATCGAGGAGCACTACAAGCCGCAGGGGCCGAACGACCGCGTGCCGGCCGCACCGATTTCGATCGCGGTCGCGCTCGCGGACAAGATCGACACTCTCGTTGGTTTCTGGGCCATCGACGAGAAGCCGACCGGGTCGAAAGATCCCTATGCTCTGCGGCGCGCGGCGCTCGGCGTCATCCGTCTGGTACTCGACAATAATCTACGACTCCCGCTTAGCCGCACTCTGCATCACGCCGGCAGCCTCATCACCGCCTTGCATGGCGAGGGCAAGCGCGCGCAAATCGAGGCCGCGCTTGACGAACTGGTGAGCAAAGGCGCTCCCGAGAGCGAGCGCGACCGCCTCGCGCGAAGCGTTTCAGCCGAGTGGCGGAAGGCCGGCGAGTCCGAGCATGCAGTCGTGCATCATGAAACGATCGTGGGCTTGCTCTCTTTCTTCGCTGACCGCCTCAAGGTCCATCTGCGCGAGAGCGGCGCCCGCCACGATCTCGTGGACGCGGTGTTCGCGCTGCCGGGGCAGGACGATCTTCTCCTCATCGTCCGCCGGGTCGAGGCGCTCGGAAAATTCCTCGACACCGACGACGGCAAGAATCTGCTGGTCGGGTATCGCCGCGCGGCGAATATCCTTCGCGACGAGGAGAAAAAGGACAAGCGCGGCTATGCGGGCGAACCCGACCCCAAGCTTCTGCAAGCGCCCGAAGAAAAGGCCCTCGCCGCCGCCATTTCCAAGGTCGAGCAGGACGTGGAAGCCGCGATCAAACGCGAGGATTTCGCCGCAGCCATGACCGCCATCGCCAAGCTGCGCGCGCCGGTCGACGCGTTCTTCGAGAAGGTCACAGTGAACGCCGAAGACAAGTCGCTGCGCGAGAACCGCCTGAAGCTGCTCGACCGCATTCGCGCCGCGACCCGCACGGTTGCCGATTTCTCGCGTATCGAGGGATGAGCCCGCCCTTCGCGCTGCCGCAATATCGTGGGCCTTGTTTCGGCTATGCTTCCAGGCGCTTTCGATTCGCCCACCGGGCCGAACCGGAGCGAGGAGGAGCAAACCATGACCTTCAGTCTCATAACTTTGCAGCCGATCGTGGCATTGATCGCCGGCATTCTCATCCTGATCATTCCGCGTCTGCTGAACTTCATCGTCGCGGCGTATCTCATCGTCATCGGCCTATCCGGATTGCTCGGCCGCTGATCGACGCCGCCCGCCGAAAAGCGAAACGGGCGCACGCGCGTGCGCCCGTTTGCACGATTCGAAGTCTTCAGACTCCCTTCATCATGCATCCGGCAGCGAGCACGACATAGCCCGCAATGGCGAACCAGAACTGATATTGCGTCACGATCGGGATGTTGACGTAGTGGCCGATCAGGGCCAGCAGGGCCAGGATCAGAGAGATGATGAAGACGACCTGCGTCGGTGCGCTGAGTTTCATGATTTTCCCCCTGTAGTTCCCCCCCCAGCCGGGAGGAGTGGGGATCATCCATGGATTCGCCCTCGCGTACCATCGAGCAAGCGGGACACATCGGAGGTTGTGGAAAGCGCCGCGGGCAGCACGCCGCCGCCCGCGTCACGATTTATAGAAGTCAGGCGCCCTTCATCATGCAGCCGACCGCGAGCACGACCCAGCTCGCGATGGCGAGCCAGAAGGCGTAGGCGGTCACGTACGGCACGACCCAGAAAAATCCGATCAGGGCACAGATCACCAGAATCAACGAAATCCAGAACACGACTTGCGTCGGTGCACTCAGGTTCATGGACTATCCCCCTTGCGAGGCGCCTCCTCCGCGGGAGGCGCATTAAGCATGGTCCGAGTCGAGGCGCTTCGCCATGGCTTCGGTGTGCAACGCGGTACGCGCCGTTGCAGCGCCGAAGCGCAGCGGCTAAGCAGCCCATGCAATCGCGCCCGAGCGGGGCCGGCATGCACAGGAGCCCGGGCATGAAATGGGTCTACACCTTCGGCGGCGGCAAGGCCGAAGGCACGGCTGCCATGCGCGACCTGCTGGGCGGCAAGGGCGCCAATCTCGCCGAGATGGCCAATCTCGGCCTGCCGGTGCCGCCGGGCTTCACCATCACGACCGAAGTCTGCACCCACTATTACGCGAACAAGCGCGGCTACCCGGCCGAACTGGAGCGCGAGGTAGACGCGGCGCTCGCCGCCGTCGGCAAAACCGTGGGCCGCACGTTCGGCGATGCGAAGAATCCGCTCCTCGTCTCCGTGCGCTCGGGCGGGCGGGCGTCGATGCCCGGCATGATGGATACGGTGCTGAATCTCGGCCTCAACGATCAGACGGTGGAGGCGCTGGCCGCGGGCTCGGGCGACCGGCGCTTCGCATACGATTCGTATCGGCGGTTCATCCAGATGTATTCGACCGTGGTGCTCGATCTCGATCATCACGCGTTCGAGGAGATTCTGGAGGGTTTCAAGGACGAGAAGGATCACTCGCTCGACACCGATCTTTCCGCCGAGAACTGGATCGCGGTCGTGGACCGCTACAAGAAACTCGTAGCGGCAGAGTCCGGCAAGCCGTTCCCGCAGGATCCCAAGCAGCAATTGTGGGGCGCGATCGGAGCCGTGTTCGGCTCCTGGATGAACCAGCGCGCGGCGACGTATCGCCGCCTGCACAGCATCCCGGAATCCTGGGGCACGGCGGTGAACGTGCAGGCCATGGTGTTCGGGAACCTCGGCGAGGACTCGGCGACCGGCGTCGCCTTCACGCGCAATCCGTCGAACGGCATCAAGCAGCTTTATGGCGAGTTCCTCATCAATGCCCAAGGCGAGGACGTGGTCGCTGGCATCCGTACACCGCAGAACCTGACCGAGGCGGCGCGCATCTCAGCCCATTCCGACAAGCCGTCGATGGAAGCGGCGATGCCCACGGTGTTCCGCGAGTTCGTCGCCGCCGCCGAGAAACTCGAGCGGCACTATCGCGACATGCAGGACATGGAATTCACCGTCGAGCGCGGCAAGCTTTATATGCTGCAGACGCGCGGCGGAAAGCGTACGGCCAAGGCGGCGCTCCGGATCGCCGTCGAGATGGCGAACGAAGGTCTGATCACTCGCGATGAGGCGGTCGCCCGCGTCGACCCCGCCGCGCTCGACCAGCTGCTACATCCGACGATCGACGCCAACGCGCCGCGCACGATCATCGCCACGGGTCTCCCCGCTTCTCCGGGCGCGGCTTCGGGCGAGATCACTTTCTCCGCCGACGAAGCAGAGACGTTGAAGGCCGCGGGGCGCAAGGTCATTCTGGTTCGCGTCGAAACCTCGCCCGAAGACATCCACGGCATGCACGCGGCGGAAGGAATTCTCACCACCCGCGGCGGCATGACCTCGCACGCAGCCGTGGTGGCGCGCGGCATGGGCAAGCCCTGCATCTCCGGCGCGGGATCGCTGCGCATCGACCACGCGGCCAAGACTATGAGCGCGGGCGCGCACATGCTGAAGTCCGGCGACATCATCACGGTCGATGGATCGAGCGGCCAGGTGCTGCTGGGGCGCGTCGCCATGGTGCAGCCGGAGCTGACCGGCGAGTTCGCGACCATCATGCTGTGGGCCGACGGCGTGCGCCGGCTCGGCGTGCGCGCCAATGCCGATACGCCCTCCGACGCCCGCCTTGCGCGCAATTTTGGCGCCGAGGGTATCGGGCTCTGCCGCACCGAGCACATGTTCTTCGACGCGGACCGCATTCTGGCCGTGCGCGAGATGATCCTTGCCGACGACGAGGCGGGCCGCCGCAAGGCGCTGGCCAAGCTGCTCCCGATGCAGCGCGCCGATTTCGTCGCCATCTTCGAGATCATGAAAGGCCTGCCGGTGACGATCCGGCTCCTGGACCCTCCGCTGCATGAATTCCTGCCGCATACGCCCGCTGAGATTGCCGAGGTCGCGAAAAGCATGGGGGCTGATCCGAAAAAGCTCGAGCGGCGCGCGGCCGAGCTCGAGGAATTCAACCCGATGCTCGGCTTTCGCGGCTGCCGGATCGCCATCGCTTTCCCGGAGATCGCCGAAATGCAGGCGCGCGCCATTTTCGAGGCCGCAGTGGCGGCGGCGAAAAGCACGGGCACGCCGGTGGTGCCCGAGGTGATGGTGCCCTTGATCGCGACCAAGGCCGAGTTCGACCTGGTGAAAGCGCGGATCGACGCCATGGCGGAGGCCGTCGCGGCCGAGACCGGCACCAAGATCGCCTACCAGACCGGCACCATGATCGAGTTGCCGCGCGCCTGCCTGCGCGCGGCCGAGATCGCAGAGACCGCCGAGTTCTTCTCGTTCGGCACCAACGATCTCACGCAAACCGTTTTCGGCATCTCGCGCGACGACGCGGCGAGCTTCCTCACGGCTTATACGGCGAAGGGAATTCTCCCGGCCGATCCGTTCGTTTCGATCGACCGCGAGGGCGTGGGCGAGCTGATCAAGATCGGCGTCGAGCGCGGGCGGAGCGTGCGCAAGGATTTGAAGGTCGGCATCTGCGGCGAGCATGGCGGCGATCCGGCCTCGGTCGCCTTCTGCGTGGAAGCGGGCCTCGACTACGTGTCGTGCTCGCCATTTCGCGTACCCATCGCGCGGCTGGCGGCGGCGCAGGCCGCGCTCGGCAAGACGGGCTCCAGCAACGCTTGAAGCTTCAGGCGCTCAAGCCGCAACTTTTTCGAGAAAGCGCTGGATCTCGCCGCGCAGCGTAGCGACCGCGGATTCCACCGCCTGCGAGGCATCAAGAACCGTGAAGGCCGATCCGCGCGTTTCGGTCGCGGCACCGGCGACCTCGTGGAGCACGGTGAAGGCGACCGCGGTGCCCTTCGCGGCATTGCTCACGTTGTCGCTGATCTGGCCGGTCGCGGTACTTTGCTCCTCGACGGAGGCTGCGACCGAGGACGTATAGTGCTCGATCTCGCGCATGCGCTCGGCGATGCGGCGGATCGCCTCGACGGCACCGGTGGTCGAGCCCTGCACCGCCAGAATCTGGCCGGCTATTTCCTCAGTCGCGTTGGCAGTCTGTACGGCCAGCGACTTCACTTCCGAGGCCACGACCGCGAAGCCCCTACCCGCCTCGCCGGCGCGCGCGGCTTCGATCGTGGCGTTGAGTGCAAGCAAGTTGGTCTGGCCGGCAATGTCGCGGATCAGCTTGACCACGTCGCCGATTTTTTGTGCCGCGGCTGCTAGCGCTTCGATCGCGTTGTCCGTGGCATGGGCCTCGGTCACGGCGAGACGCACGACCTTGTTGGTCTGGTCGAGCCGGCTGCCGATCTCGCCGATCGAGCGCGACATCTCGTCGGCAGCCTCGGCCGCGGTGCGGACGTTTTGCGACGCCTCGTCCGAAGCCTTGACCGCGTTTTCGGCCCGCTGCGAGGTCTGGCCTGAGACGGTGGAGAGCGCGGTCGCGGTCTCCTTCATGGCGTCGGCGCTTTCGCTGACGCTCTTGAGCACGGTGTCCATGCGCTCGCGGAACGCGGTGATCGCGCTCTCGACGGTCGCGCGGCGGCTTTCCTGCGCGGTCATCGCGTCGCGCTGCTGTTCGAGCTGATGCTGTTCGGTGACGTCCTCGTGGGTCGTGACCCAGCCGCCGCCGGGAATCGGTAGGTTCACGGCGTGAATGTAGCGGCCATCGCCGGTACCGACACGGAAAGTCGACATCTTTCCGCTCGCCACGCCGTCCAAGATGTTGCGGCGATATTGCTCCACGTCGCCGGTTAGCAGGCCGCTCTCTTTGCGATGCTGCAGAAGTTCGCGCAACGTACAGCCGGGGCGCACGATCGCAGGCGACAGCTTGTACATGTCGATGTAGCGCTGGTTGACCACAACGATCCGCGACGACGCGTCGAACATGCACAGGCCCGTGTACATGTTGTTGACCGCGGTGGTCAGCCGCCGGTTCTGGAAGCGCGCGCGGTGCAACGCCACGGCCAGGATCGCGAGCGCGCACAGCGCGGCGACAAGGGCAAGCGGTTGCCACTCGGCCAGCGCAGTCGGGAGATAGAGGAGTTCAGCGATCATCATCGGGGCTCGGACGGGCGGAGTATTGTTCCGAGGCATTGCCGTAGGGTTAATCGGATGCCAATGCGGCCGGCTTGTCCGCCGAGCCCGTCCCACCGCCCGAAATTGCTGGATTTTCGGCCGGAGACCGTGCCTTATCCTGAGCAGGTAGAGGGGGAGCCAAGCGGGGGAATGGCCGTAGAATCTGAACGCCGAGTGGAAACTATCGAGGCTGCGGTATCGCAGGAAGCGATTCGCAAAGCCGAAGCCTATGTCCAGGGCGAGGAAGGCGTCACCAACCGCCTGGCCGGCTGGGCTGGAATCATCGTCACGACCATCGCCGTCGCGATGTCGGCGTTTCATCTTTACGCGGCCTACGACATCGTACCGACACAGCCGTTGCGCTACACCCACGTCGCGTTCGTTCTGCTGCTTGCGTTCCTGCTGTTTCCTGCGGCGTTGAGGTTCCGTAACCGTATCCGCTGGTGGGATGTGGCTGCGGGCCTCGTCTGCGTCGGGATTCTGATCTACGCGATATTGGGCGGCGAGGCCTTCACCGACCGCGCCACCTCGCCGCTGCCGCTCGATGTCCTGCTCGGCGTCATTTTTATCGTGCTGCTCTTGGAGGCGTCGCGGCGCACGATTGGCATTGTCGTCCCGTTGATTTCGCTCGCCTTCATCGCCTATGCCATGGCCGGGCCGTACCTGCCGCCGCCCTGGACGCATCGCGGCTACGACATCGATCGGCTCGTCGGCCATCTCTTCATCACGCTCGAGGGAATTTTCGGCGTGCCGGTCGACGTAGCGGCGACGCTGATCGTGCTGTTCACGATCTTCGGCGCCTTCCTCATGCATTCGGGCGCGGGGAAATTCTTTATCGACTTCACAATGGCGCTGATGGGTGGCCGCTCGAACGCCGCCGGGCGCACGGTGGTGCTATCGTCGTTCCTGCTCGGGGGGCCGTCGGGCTCGGGTGTCGCTACGACTGTGACGATCGGCGCGGTCGCCTATCCGATGATGGCCAAGGCCGGCTTCGACAAGAATGCGGCGGGCGGCTTGCTCGCCGCCGGCGGCCTGGGCGCCATCATCTCGCCGCCGGTACTCGGCGCCGCCGCGTTTCTGATCGCCGAATTCCTGAAGATCAGCTACCTCGACGTGATCTGGATGGCGGTGATCCCGACCTGTCTCTATTATCTGTCGCTGTTCATCATGGTCGAGCTCGACGCCAAGCGCTTTCATGTGCATGACGTCGTGTTCAAACCCGAAATGCCGCTCGGCACACTCACCCGCCGCTACGGCTTCCACTTTGTTTCGTTGTTCTCGATCGTCATCTTCATGCTGTGGGGCTATTCGCCGACCATGGCTGTGTTCTGGTCGATCGCGCTCACCTTCGCCATCAGCTTCCTGCGTGCGGATACGGCGCTGGTGCCGAGGAAGCTCGTGCGCGCCATGGCCGACGGCTCGACTACCGCACTAACCGCCGCCACCACTTGCGCCTGCGCCGGCATTATCGTCGGCGTCGTTACGCTCACCGGGCTCGGGCTCAAGTTCTCTGCGATCGTCATCGCTTATGCGGGCGGCAGCCTGCTGCTGACTGCGATCTACACCGCGCTGATCGTCTGGGTCATCGGCCTCGCGGTACCTGTCACTGCGTCTTACATTATCTGCGCGGTGATCGCGGCGCCGGCGTTGACCAAACTCGGCGTGCCGGATTTTGCCGCTCACATGTTCATCTTCTATTACGCGATCCTGTCGGAGGTCTCGCCGCCGACGGCACTGTCACCGTTCGCGGCAGCCGCAATCACCGGCGGCGATCCATACAAGACGACTCTGCAGGCGTGGAAATATACGCTGCCGGCGTTCCTGGTGCCGTTCGTGTTCGTGCTCGACCCGCAGGGCATCGGGCTGCTGCTGAAATTGCCGCCGGGCGGATCTTGGGTCGACATTGTGGAGATCACGGTTAAAGCCGCGGCCGGCCTCGCCTGCCTAGCTTTCGCGGCGCAGAACTGGGCGCTGCGGCGCACGAGTTTGGTTGAGCGCCTCGCGTTCCTGCTCGCGGGACTGTTACTTGTGTTCCCGAGCTTGATCGAGGCTTTCATGGAGGCCATCATCGGACGAGACATCCAGTACACGGCCACCTTGGGCTTTCTGATCGCCGCGGCCGTGTTGCTGAAACAGAAGCTAACGCCGCAGCAGACGGCGACGAGCCGAACCTAGGGAGGAAGAGGGATGACACTTCGTTTGAAACGAATAGTAGCGCTGGTCGTGGCCGCGGGCACGTTGCTCATTGGCGGCGCGCTCTACGCGCAACAGAAAGCGATCTCTATCGTCACCGGCGGAACCGGCGGCGTCTATTATCCGCTCGGCGGCGGCATGGCCAACGTGCTCTCGAAGTACCTGCCTGGCGTCCAGGCCACCGCCGAAGTGACCGGCGGCTCGGTCGACAACCTCAAGCTCATTGGCACGAACAAAGCCGAGATCGGGCTCTCGATGATGGATGCCGCGCTCGACGCGTTGAACGGCGTCGACAAGTTTACCGCCGGGAAGATTCCGGTGCGCACGCTGATGGTGCTCTATCCGAACCGCATGCACGTGGTTTCGGTCGATGGCCTTGGCGTCAACACGATGGCCGACCTGAAGGGCAAGCGCGTATCGACCGGCTCGCCCGGCAGCGCCACCGAGGTGATGGCGTTCCGCGTGCTCGAAGCGGCCGGTCTCGACAAGGACAAGGATGTGCGGCGCGAACGCCTCGGCGTCGCCGAGTCGGTCAACGCGCTCAAGGATCGCAAGATCGATGCCTTCTTCTGGGTCGGCGGCATCCCGACCGCGGCGGTCACCGATCTCGGCGCCACGCCGGGTGTGAAGATCAAGATGATCGACACCGCCGGCTTGGTCCCGGCCATGAACAAGAAATACAACGACCTCTACAGCACCGACATAATCAAGGCCGGCTCCTATCCCGGCCAGGATAAGAACAACCCCGTGTCGGTGGTGTGGAACATCCTGGTGGCGAACGCGACGATGCCGGACGACATGGCCTACAACATCGTCAAGACGCTGATGGAGAAGAATCCGGAGCTCGTCGCGGTGCATCGCGAGGCGCAGAACTTCACGTTGGCAAATCAGGTGCCGGCGAACTCGGCGATCCCGTGGCATCCGGGCGCGCTGCGCTACTTCAAGGAGCGCGGCGTAAAGATGTGACGCGGCGAAAAACCGTCTCAAGGCAGCGCGGGCGGCTTCGGCCGCCCGCGTTTTCATTGGGGGCCAGCACGTTAACCCGGCGGCAACGTTAACCGGGCGATAAGGCACCCTGCCCTTTTTTAGGGGACGGGGCCTGTTCGTGTTGCGTGTATCGCGTAGCGTTGGCGTGCGAAAAGCTGCGGTCTGTCGCCGGCGGGCAACGCCCGCGGCGCCGCTCGCACTCGCTATCATCGTCTTCTTCGGAACGCCGACCCGTCTCACCCAACAGGATCTCGGCAGCCTGCTCGCGCAACAGCCGGGCGTCACTGAGCGCGCGCGCACCTTCTTTCTCGCCAGCCCGTTCGCCACGCTGAAGACCGCGACCTTCGCGCCGCCGGTGCGGCCGATCGGCAGCGCGATCCCCGCGTTCCGCGTGCATTTCGATCCCGACATCACCGGCTCGATCCCGAACAGACCGAACCCGGCCGCGTTCGACTGGACCGGATTCGACGTTTCGCTGGACGATGAAGTATTTCAGATCCCGGTCGTCAACCGGGCCAAGAAAGGTGACTTGCTAAAGCGCATGCCGGTCGCGCTGGCGCCTGCCGAGCCGGTGGCGCCGCCGAAGCCGGTCGAAACCGCCGAACTCGCGCCGCCGCTTTCGCCGACAGACGCCAATCCCGATTTCAATATCGCCCTGCCGCTCGAGCTTGAGCATCCGGCGGTCGCGGAGATCGCGGTTCCGGCGGGGCCGCGCGCGGACATGGCGGGAACCATGCTCGAGCCGGCGGGAACTGAAAAGATTCCCTCCTGGAGCATGTATCGCGTGTCGCGGCTGCTGTTCGGCACCGACGAGGACATCCTGCCACCGTCGGCGTTCGAGCATCGCGCGCCGATAAAACTCGCGGCGCTGCCGGGGGCGGCGGCGGAAATCGGCAGCGTGGCGCCCAAGGGCCTTGTCACCGGCGAGGAAAATCGGCCGAAGAGTCCGGCCGAACAGCTCAAGATCGCGGGCGCGCCGCGCGTGAAGGCCGAGAAGTGTCTGGCCGAGGCGGTCTATTTCGAAAGCCGCGGCGAGGTCGAGCGCGGCCAGGTCGCGGTGGCGCAGGTGGTGGTGAACCGCGCCTTCTCCGGCTATTACCCGGCCGATATCTGCGGCGTGGTCTATCAGAACGCGCACCGGCATCTGGCCTGCCAGTTCACCTTCGCCTGCGACGGAATTCCCGACAGAATTGCGGAACCGGCCATGTGGGAGCAGGCCAAGCGCATTGCGCGCGAGATGCTCGATGGGAAA
>DATBTC010000056.1:0-15687 GCA_036559465.1 Xanthobacteraceae bacterium | reverse complement strand
CACGTTCGCAAGTCCGAAGCGAGCAATCCGAACCTAGTGCGAATCATGGCGAAACCGGGAAAGCGCTCCGCAGCCCGCAATTTCAAGCATCGATCCGGCGCAGCACGAGCGTGGCGTTGGTGCCGCCGAATCCGAAGGAGTTCGACACTACCGTGTTGATCTCGCGCTTGCGCGCGGTGCGCGGCACGAGATCGATCGGCGTTTCGACCGAAGGGTTATCGAGATTGATCGTCGGGGGCGCGATCTGGTCGCGGATCGCCAACACCGAGAAGATGGCTTCCACTGCCCCGGCGGCGCCCAAGAGGTGCCCAATCGCGGACTTGGTGGAGGACATGGAGATCCGGCCGGCGGCATTGCCTACGAGCCGCTGCACGGCATTCAGCTCGATCTCGTCGCCGAGCGGAGTCGAGGTGCCGTGGGCGTTGATGTAATCGACCTCGGATGGCGTGATGCCGGCGCGCTTGAGCGCCGACTGCATGCAGCGATAGGCGCCGTCGCCGTCCTCGGCGGGCGCCGTGATGTGGAAGGCATCACCCGAAAGGCCATAGCCGATCAACTCGGCATAGATTTTCGCGCCGCGCGCCTTGGCGTGTTCCAGCTCCTCGAGCACCACAGCGCCTGCGCCTTCGCTGATGACGAAGCCGTCACGATCCTTGTCATAGGGCCGGGACGCCTTCTCGGGCGTGTCGTTGAACGAAGTCGAGAGCGCGCGACAAGCGCAAAACCCGGCGATCGAAAGGCGGTCGATCGGCGATTCAACACCACCCGCCACCATCACGTCGGCATCGCCGAGCGCGATCAGCCGGCCGGCATCGCCGATCGCGTGCGAGCCTGTCGAGCAGGCGGTTACAACAGAATGGTTCGGGCCCTTGAGGCCGTGCTTGATCGATACATAGCCGGGCGCGAGATTGATGATCCGCCCCGGAATGAAAAACGGCGAAATGCGGCGCGGACCTTTTTCTTTCAGCGTGATCGCGGCGTCGGCAATGCCGCCGATCCCGCCGATGCCGGAACCGATGAGCGTGCCGGTGGCGATCTGGTCCTCATGAGTGGTCGGATGCCAGCCGGCATCGTCGAGCGCCTGGGTCGCGGCGGCCATTCCATAGACGATGAATGAATCGACCTTGCGCTGCTCCTTCGGTTCCATCCACTGATCGGGATTGAAGGTGCCGTCGCTGCCATCGCCGCGCGGCACAACCCCGGCGATCTTGCTGGGCAGGTCGGAGACGTCGAAATGCGCTATGCGCGAGATGCCGCTCTTGCCGGCCAGCAGCCGGCTCCACGAGACCTCGACGCCGCAACCAAGCGGCGACACCATTCCAAGGCCAGTGACGACGACACGCCGCATGCGCAATTCTCCGGCGCCGAAGACGTCAGCCCCGGCGCTGTTCAGTCCCGCCCTCCGTGCCGACCCACGTCAGGCAGCAGGAGAGCTCTTCTCGAGAAACTTGATGGCATCGCCGACGGTCAGGATCGTTTCCGCCGCATCGTCGGGAATTTCGCAGCCGAACTCCTCCTCGAAGGCCATGACGAGCTCGACCGTGTCCAAGCTGTCGGCGCCCAGATCGTCGATAAAGCTTGCGGTCTCGGTCACCTTCTCGGGATCGACCCCAAGGTGCTCGACGACGATGTTTTTCACCCGCTCGGAAATATTGCTCATCGACCCACCCTTGTCAGCCTCGGGAGTTTTGTGCCGTCGCGCGGCGAGGCGCAACGGATGAACCAAATTCACGCTGGTTACAATACCTAAAAGTCCAAGGCCAGCAAGGGGCGACGCCCCGTAACCCCTTGCGCCGCTTCAGGTCATGGACATCCCGCCATTGACGTGCAGGGTCTCGCCGGTCACGTACGCGGCCTCGTTGGATGCGAGGAATACGATGGCGGCGGCGACCTCGTCCGGCGTCCCCAGGCGTGCGGCCGGCACCGCGGACAGGATCACCTCGCGCTGCTTGTCGTTGAGCTTGTCGGTCATCGCGGTTGCGACCATGCCGGGGGCGACGCAATTGGCGGTAACGCCGCGCTTGGCATATTCCCGAGCAATCGACTTCATCAGCCCGATCATGCCCGCCTTGGCGGCAGCATAGTTAGCCTGGCCCGGGTTGCCGGTGACGGCGACGACCGAGGTGATGCCGATCACCCGCCCGAAGCGGCGGCGCATCATGCCGGCGATAGCCTTGCGGGCGAGGCGGAACGTCGCGCTGAGATTCACCGCGATCACGTCATCCCATTCCTGATCGCGCATCTGCACGAGCAGATTGTCGCGCGTGATGCCGGCATTGCAGACCAGGATATCGAGTTGCTTCATCGCCGCTTCCGCATCGGGGATGAGCTTTTCTACTTGCTCTGGTTTGGAGAGATCGCATGGGAGCACATGCACGCGGGTGCGGAGCGTAGCCGCGAGCGCTTCGAGCGCATCCTTGCGCGTTCCAGAGATTGCGACGGTTGCGCCCTGTGCGTGCAGCGCGCGGGCCGTCGCGCCACCGATGCCGCCGGAGGCGCCGGTGACCAGCGCGGTCTTGCCGGTGAGATCGAACATCAGGCACCTCCGAGCGCCGCCTTGAAGGCGGCGACGTCTTCGGGTTTTTCGACCGTCTGCGTAGCTGCCTCCTTGGCAATGCGCTTGGCAAGGCCAGTAAGCACCTTGCCGGAGCCGACCTCCACGAGCCGGGTCACCCCCTGCCCGACAAGATAGACGATCGACTCGCGCCAGCGAACCGTCCCGGTCACCTGCTCGACCAGCCGCTGCACGATTTCCGCCGGCTCGCGTACTGGAGCGGCGGTTACATTGGCGATGAGCGGCACCTTGGGCGGCAGCACCTTCACCTTGGCAAGCGCCTCGCGCATGGCATCGGCCGCCGGCTGCATGAGCGCACAATGAAAGGGCGCGGATACCGGCAGCATCATGGCTCGCGCACCGCGAGCCTTGGCAAGCTCGGCTGCGCGCTCGACGGCAGCCTTGTTGCCGGAGACGACGATCTGGCCGGAGGCGTTGTCATTGGCGACGTCGCAAACCTGACCCTGAGCCGCCTCTGCGGCGACTGCATTGGCCGTAGCTATATCGACGCCGAGCAGCGCCGCCATGGCGCCCTGCCCGACAGGCACCGCCCGCTGCATCGCCTGTCCGCGCGTACGCAGCAGGCGTGCTGTATCGGCGAGCGAGAACGTGCCCGCAGCGGCGAGCGCCGAATACTCGCCGAGCGAATGGCCGGCGACGAACTTCACGTCGCGCCCAAGATCGAGCCCGGCTTCCGCCTCCAGAACGCGAATTACCGCGAGCGACACGGCCATGAGCGCGGGCTGGGCGTTCTCGGTGAGGGTCAGCTTCTCCGCCGGGCCTTCCCACATGATTTGGCTGAGTTTGTCGCCGAGCGCCGTATCGACCTCCTCGAAGACGGAGCGCGCGGCTGGGAACGCGCCGGCAAGCGCCTTGCCCATGCCGACGGCCTGGCTGCCCTGACCTGGAAACATGAAAGCGGTCGTCACGGCGCGCGGATCCCCTGCTCGGTTCGGGCCCGAAAGAGACTGGGCGCGCAAGCCCTGTCAAGCATCGGCGCGGGGTTGCCTAGCGCTCAAAACCGCCTATAACCGCCGCCACATGGTCCCGGCCGGGGGCTAAAAGGACGGCCGCATACGCGGTAGGGCAAATCGCCCGACGTCCCGTGTCTCCGCCTTCGACTCTCGAGCCTTTCCAGAGGCTCGAAGGGCTCGGCGCCGGGCCGCAGAAACGGAAAGGCACTTCATGCCGCTTTACGAGCATGTGTTCCTCGCGCGTCAGGACGTGACCGCGCAGCAGGTCGAAGACATGACGACCCAGTACAAGGGCGTCATCGAAAGCAACGGCGGAACCATCGCCAAGACAGAATACTGGGGCGTGAAGACGCTCAATTTCCGCATCAAGAAGAACCGCAAGGCGCACTTCGCCTATATCGGCATCGATGGGCCTCCGGCGGCCGTCACCGAGATGGAGCGCCAGATGCGCATCAACGAGGATGTGCTCCGCTTCATGACGATCCGCATCGAAACGTTCGACGAAGGCCCGACGATCATGATGCAGAAGCGCGACCGCGAGGAGCGGCGCGAGGAACGGCGCGGCGAGCGCCGGCGCGATCGGGCCGGTGAAGGCGACGATCTTGCCCTCGATCCCATCGCGGCCGACGAGGTGACCCCGTGAGCTTCCAGCAAAGCAGCGGACGGCGCCCCTTCTTCCGCCGGCGCAAGACCTGCCCGTTCACGGGCGCCAACGCGCCCAAGATCGACTACAAGGACGTGAAACTCCTGCAGCGCTACGTGTCGGAGCGCGGCAAGATCGTGCCGAGCCGGATCACCGCGGTCTCGGCGAAGAAGCAACGCGAACTCGGGCAGGCGATCAAGCGTGCCCGCTTCCTCGGGCTGCTGCCTTACGTAATTCGATGAAGGTGCCGGGCGGTACGCCGCCCGGTTAGCGTGTCAGCCGTCGGGATGATCCCGGGGGCCATGGTTGGGGCGCAAGCCCCTAACCGCTGAAGGGCGGGACAGCTCGACGATGTTGCAGATCATTTTGATCAGCCTTGGTGCTGGCGCGGCGTCCGCGCTTTTGTTCGCGGCCGTCTCGTCCGGCTCGTTGCTGGCCATAGGCCTGTTCTATCTGGCGCCGTTGCCGATCCTGCTTGCCGGCATGGCCTGGAGTCATGTAGCGGGCGCCGCGGCGGCTGCCATCGCAGCGCTCGCTATGGGCGTCCTGCTCGGACCCTGGTTTGCGTTCTCCTATTTGATCGGTGTGGGATTACCGGCGGCGATCCTCGCCTATCTCGCGCTGCTGGCCCGGCCGGAACCGTCAGCGCCCGGTGGACTCGACTGGTATCCGGCAGGGCGGCTGGTGCTTGCCGCCGCAATCATTGCGGCATTGACCGTGACGCTCGTCATCCCCGCGTTCGGTTTCGACTTTGAGACCTACCAGAATGGCTTGCGATCGGCGATCGAGCGGATGCTGCGCATGCAGCTCGGGCTGGCCCCGGGCGCTCCGCTGCGGATGCCGAACGGCACCGATCCCGCGCGGCTCATCGATCTCCTGGTTGCGGTGCTGCCGCCGATGGCGGCGCTGCTGATGATGCTGACGAGCATCGCCAATCTGTGGTTTGCCGCGCGTATCGCGCGCTCCTCCGGACGACTGAAGCGCCCGTGGCCGGATATCCCGGCGATGACGCTGCCGACCGCGACCTCGATCGCGCTCGCAGCAGCGCTCGCGCTCTCGTTCATGTCGGGACTGGTCGCGCTGGTGGCGGCGGTGTTCGCGGCTACGCTTTTCATGGCCTATGCACTCGTCGGCCTCGCCGTGTTGCACTCGATTACCGCAGGCCTCGCGGTTCGCAGCTTCATCATCGGCGCCGTGTGGGCGCTGGTCCTCGTGCTGGGCTGGCCGCTGGTGCTGGCCGCCATTCTCGGCCTCATCGACTCCGCTATCGGCCTGCGCGGCCGCTTCGCGGGGCGGGGCGGCCCCCCTTCCCAACCCCAGCTTCCCGGAAACCCGAAGGAGTAGTGTCATGGAAGTAATTCTCCTGGAGCGCGTGGCCAAGCTTGGCCAGATCGGCGACGTCGTGCGCGTGCGCGACGGCTTCGCACGTAATTTTCTGCTGCCACACGGCAAGGCACTCCGCGCCACCAAGGACAACCGGACCAAGTTCGAGGCGATGAAGGTTCAGCTCGAAGCGCGGAACCTCGAGCTCAAAGGCGAGGCGGAAGTCGTCTCCAAGCGTCTCGATGGCCAGACGGTTGTTCTACTGCGCCAGGCCGGTGAAGGCGGGCAGCTTTACGGCTCGGTATCGACCAGGGATATCGCGGGCGCGCTCACCCAAAGCGGGTTTACGGTCGATCGCGGCCAGATCGTGCTCAACACGCCGATCAAGTCGATCGGGCTGATCAAGGTACCGGTACAGCTCCACCCGGAGGTCGTGCTCTCGGTCACAGTGAACGTCGCACGCAGTGCCGACGAGGCCGAGCGCCAGGCCCGCGGCGAGGACCTCACCAAGACCCGGACCGACGAGGAAGAGGAACGGGCCGAGGCCGGGGCCAAGGCGGAGAAGTTCTTCGAGCGCCGGCCCAAGCGGGACGCCGAAGCCGCGCCGGAGGGCGAGGTTGCAGCGGAAGAGGACGCTGCCAAGCCAGGCAAGAAGAAGCGCGAGAAGACCGCCAGAGCGGACGCTCCCGGCGCACCCGCCGACGAGAAGCCCGCCAAGAAGCGGGATAAGAAGTCCGGTGAGGCGAAGGGCGAGGCTAAGGATAAGACCTGAAGTGGCGGCAGAAGTCGGCGATTGCCGTCGTCGAGCGACTTTGGTCTAATATGACGGTGGGGATTAGCGGGGACGACCCCCGATGCGTCATCTGGGAGGGATCCCGATGGATCGGTTGGTCAAGCGTGCGTTTGTAAATATCGTCCGGCGGGGGACGCTGGAAGTCAGGCTCCCGTCGGGAAATTCCTTTACCGTCGGCGACGGCACCGGCGAGCCGATCGCTGTCGCATTCAAGACCCGTGTGGCGCTGCTGGCCTGCCTGATCGATCCGGAACTGC
Source organism: Xanthobacteraceae bacterium (assembly GCA_036559465.1). Classification (GTDB taxonomy): domain Bacteria; phylum Pseudomonadota; class Alphaproteobacteria; order Rhizobiales; family Xanthobacteraceae; genus JAHFPN01. The sequence goes on along the minus strand of DATBTC010000056.1, from coordinate 9,143 downwards.
GGCTCGGCGAAGCGTTCATGAACGGCACGTTCGTCATCGAGCGCGGCTCGATTGCGAGCTTCCTCGATCTCGTGATGTCGCAGGACTACGCGATACCGCCATTGCCGGGCGCACTCCTGCTGGCGGGCATCCGCTACATCTTGCGGCGCATTTCCCAGTTCAACCCGCGCATCCGGGCGCGACGCAATATCCATCATCACTACGACCTCGATGGCAGGCTCTATTCGATCTTCCTCGACTCCGACCGGCAATATTCGTGCGCCTATTTCGAACGGCCAGAAATGAGTCTCGACGACGCCCAACTCGCGAAGCGGCGTCACCTCGCGGCCAAGCTTCTGCTCGACAAGCCGGGGCTCAAGGTTCTCGACATCGGTTCGGGCTGGGGCGGACTTGCGATCTATCTCGCCGAGACGTGCGGCGCACAGGTCCTGGGCTGCACGCTCTCCGATGAACAATATGTGGTGTCGCGGCAGCGTGCACAGGAGCGCGGGCTGAAAGACATGATCAATTTTGAACTAGAGGACTATCGTGACCTGGAAGGCCGGTTCGATCGCATCGTGTCGGTCGGGATGTTCGAGCATGTGGGCGTCGTCCATTACGATGCTTTCTTTCGCAAGATCAAAGAGCTGCTAACCGAAGATGGAGTGGCGGTGGTGCATTCGATCGGCAGGTCGGGCCAGCCGACCGCGACCAGCGCGTGGATAAAAAAGTACATCTTCCCCGGCGGCTATATCCCTGCATTGTCGGAAGTGTTCCCGGCTATCCAGCGTCAACATCTGGTGGTGACCGATATCGAGATCCTTCGCCTGCACTATGCCGAGACTCTCAAGGCATGGCGCGCCCGCTTCCTCGCCCGCCGCGAGGAAGTCATGCGGCTTTACGACGAACGTTTCTGTCGCATGTGGGAATTTTACTTGGCCGCTTCGGAAATGGCGTTTCGCCACCAAGGGTTAATGGTGTTCCAGGCTCAGCTCGCGCGCCGGCAGGACACTGTGCCGCTCACGCGCGACTACCTGTTTGCCGCCGAGGAGCGTCTGCGCGCGGCGGAGCGCAACGCGCGTCCGCCGGTTCGTCTCGCCGGCGAGTGACCTCCGGTCCACAGTCAAGTCGTCGCGTCGTATCGCCTTAAAAAAAATGTCATGTGAATTGCGCGCGTTTCTCGATTCACTAGTTGAGTCGAGTCGAACGCGTGCTATGCCAATTGCACGGGTGCATGCGTATGAACTTCGAGAAGGAAGGCAATGGCTCTCGAATCCACGCTGCGCAAACCCGACGCCGAGCCGGCGGACGAATACCGGCACGCGCCGCACAACGTTGAGGTAGAGCAGGCCCTGATCGGGGCGATCCTGGTCAACAACGACGCGTTCTACCGGATTGCCGACTTTCTCGAGCCGAAACACTTCTTCGAGCCGATTCACCAGAAGGTGTTCGAGATCGTCGCGGGCCTGATCCGCGCCGGCAAGGTCGCGACCCCGGTCACGCTCAAGACCTTCCTGCCCACCGACGCCGACATCGCCGGGCTGACACCCGCGCAGTACCTCGCGCGGCTCGCCGCCGAGGCGACCACGGTCGTCAATGCGGAAGATTACGGTCGCACCATCTATGACCTGTCGATCCGGCGCGACCTGATCCGCATCGGCGAGGACATGGTCAACCTCGCCTATGACGCGCCGGTCGATATCAAGCCCGGGCAGCAGATCGAGGATGCCGAGCGGCGGCTCTATGAGCTCGCGGAGACCGGGCGCTACGACCAGGGCTTCCTGCGCTTCTCCGACGCGCTCAAGGACGCCGTTGACCTCGCGAGCAAGGCCTACCAGCGCGACGGGCATCTCTCGGGACTGGCCACCGGCATGATCGACCTCGATCAGCTGATGGGCGGCATGCAGCCTTCGGACCTCGTTATCCTCGCGGGGCGGCCGGCCATGGGCAAAACGGCGCTGGCGACCAACGTCGCCTACAACGTCGCGGTCGAATATCGCGGCCGGCCGCGGCCCGACGGCTCGATCGAGACGGTATCGGGCGGCATCGTCGGCTTCTTCTCGCTCGAAATGTCGGCCGAGCAGCTCGCCACCCGCATCCTCTCCGAGCAGACCGAAATCCCCTCCTCCCGCATCCGCCGCGGCGACATCAGCGAGTCGGACTTCACCAAGCTCGCGGCGGCGGCGCAGGTGATGCAGTCGATTCCGCTCTATATCGACGAAACCGGCGGCATCTCGATCGGGCAGCTGGCAGCGCGCGCCCGGCGACTGAAGCGCCAGCGCGGGCTCGATCTGATGATCGTCGATTACCTGCAATTGCTTACCGGCACGTCGCGCCGCGCGCTCGAAGGCCGAGTGCAAGAGGTGACGGAGATCACGACCGGCCTGAAGGCACTCGCAAAAGAGCTGAGCATCCCGATCCTCGCCATCTCCCAGCTCTCCCGCCAGGTGGAGAACCGCGACGACAAGCGCCCGCAGCTCTCGGATCTGCGCGAGTCGGGCTCGATCGAGCAGGACGCCGACGTGGTCATGTTCGTATTCCGCGAGGAATATTACCTGAAGAACCGCGAGCCGCGCCCGGGCAGCGAGGAATGGTTCAAGTGGGAAGGCGAGTTGAAGGCGGCGGAGAACCGGGCCGAGATCATCATCGGCAAGCAGCGGCATGGACCTACCGGCACGGTAAAGCTCTCGTTCGAGCCGCAATTCACCCGCTTCGGCAACCTTGCCCGCGAAGACCGGCTGCCGGACCGCACCCGCTAGTCGCGGCAAGCCTTCGGCGGCGACTGAAGCTCCCTGCTTTCGCCAAGATCACAACCCGATATAAGCGTCCGCATGAGTCAGGCCGGAACCACCCGCGCCGAGGGAGCCGCGCTCGAAGCCGGCGGCATTCTTACGATCGACTTGGCGGCGATCGCTGCGAACTATCGCGACCTGGCCTCCCGTGCGGCGCCTGCGCATTGCGCCGCGGTGGTCAAGGGCGACGCCTACGGTCTCGGCATCGAGCCGGCCGTGAGCGCGCTGGCGCGGGCGGGCTGCGATACGTTTTTCGTCGCGCTGTTCGACGAAGCACTGAAACTTCGCACCGTGCTGCCCGAAGCGACCGTCTATGTGCTGAACGGGCTGCATCCGGGCACCGCGGCCGCCTTCCGCGACATCGACGTAGAGCCGGTACTGGGCTCGCTCGCTGAGATCGAGGAGTGGGATGCCTTCGCGCGCGAAGCCGGCGAGAAACTGACCGCTGCGATCCATATCGACACCGGCATGCGGCGGCATGGTCTCGCGCCCACGGAGGCCGAGGCACTGGCCGGAAAGTCGTTCGCGTTCGAGCCGTCGCTGGTGATGAGCCACTTCGCCTGCGCCGACGAACCCGCTCACCCGATGAATAAGAAGCAGATCAAAGACTTCCGTGCGCTAGCGGCGCGCTTCAAGGGCATCCCGGCCTCGCTTGCCAACTCTCCGGCGCTGCTTGCTTTGCCCGACGCGCGTTTCGATCTTGTGCGGCCCGGGGTCGCGCTCTATGGCGGGCGGGCGCTCCTGAAAGGCGACAATCCGATGCGGCCGGTGGTGCGGCTTGAACTCCGCATCATCCAGGTGCGCGAGGCAGCTAGCGGCGACACGGTCGGCTACAGTGCGACGCAGACGCTGAAGCGCGACAGCCGCATCGCGGTCGTTTCGGCCGGGTATGCGGACGGCATCCCGCGCGCTTCCGGCTCCACCGACAAGAAGAAGGGCGCGGAAGCCATCGTCGGTGGTCGGCGCTGCCCAATCTTGGGGCGCATTTCCATGGATCTGATCTCGATCGACGTGACGGACTTGCCCGCAGGCGCCGTGCGGCGCGGCGATTTCGCGACGCTGCTCGGCGACGGAATCGGGGTCGATGATCTTGCCGAGCCTGGGGGAACCGTCGGCTATGAGGTTTTGACGCGCCTCGGGCGGCGCTATCATCGGGTCTATAAAGGCGGCTGACCGAAGGAGCGGCGCATGCCGACGCTCGGCGACTGGAAAGTGCCCCCGGCCGCGCAACCGAAGCCGGGAGACTACGAGTACGATCTCGACGCGGCGCTCGCCGCGGTGGTCGGCGTGCGCTCGATCATCCCCTCCGATGCCTTCACGGCGGAAATCCTCGGCACCGAGCGGTTCGGCAACGGCGTCCTGATCCGCCACGACGGCGTCGTGCTCACGATCGGCTATCTGGTCACCGAAGCGGAGACGATCTGGCTCAGCCTCGCCGACGGACGCACGGTGCCCGGCCACGTGCTCGGCTACGACCAGACCACGGGCTTTGGGCTGGTGCAGGCGCTGGCTAGGCTCGATCTGCCGGCGCTACCGCTCGGCCTCTCCGCCAAGGCCGAGCTCGGCGAGCGTGTGGTGGTGGGCGGCGAAGGCGGCCGCAAGCGCTCGGTCGCCGCGCGCATCGTCGCCAAGCAGGAATTCGTCGGATATTGGGAATACGTGCTCGACGAAGCGATCTTCACCACGCCTGCGCACCCGCATTGGGGCGGAACCGCGATGATCGGGCCGAGCGGCGATTTGCTCGGCATCGGCTCGCTGCAGCTCGAAGCCTCGCGCGAGGCCGGGCAGCGCGAGCCGCTGAACATGATCGTGCCGATCGATCTCCTGAAGCCGATCCTGGAGGACCTGCTCACGATCGGCCGGGCCAATCAGCCACCGCGGCCCTGGCTCGGGGTCTATGCAATGGAAGTCGAGGACCGGATCGTGATCGCAGGATTGTCCGCGGGCGGGCCCGCCGATCGCGGCGGGCTCAAGACCGGGGACGCAGTGCTTGCCGTCGCCGGCGAGCCGGTGAGCGATCTGGCCGGAGTGTTTCGCAAAATCTGGTCGTTGGGCAACGCCGGAGTCCAGGTACCGCTGAAAGTCTGGCGCGAAGGCAATGCGCTCGACTTGCGCTTGACCTCGGGCGACCGCAACCGGTTCCTCAAGGGGCCGAGCTTGCACTGAGCAAGCCCTATTCCCCATGATCCTGGAACTGCGCACGCTCTATTTCGAGGACCTGTCCGTCGGCATGACGGAACGGCTGTCGAAGACCGTCGCCTCCTCGGACGTCGTGGGGTTCGCCGAGGTGACCGGGGACCGCAACCCGATCCATCTCTCCGAGCACTTCGCCGCGACGACCCCGTTCGGGACGCGGATCGCGCATGGTCTCTATACGGCGAGCCTGATCTCGGCGGTGCTCGGCACCCGCTTGCCCGGGCCTGGCGCGGTCTATGTTTCGCAGACGCTCAATTTCCGCGCGCCGGTCAAGATCGGCGACACGGTGGAAGTGGCCGTCGTCGTCACCGAGCTCATTCCAGAGAAATTCCGCGCCCGGCTGAGCTGCACTTGCGCGGTCGCTGGCGAAACAGTGTTGGACGGCGAAGCGCTGGTGAAGGTGCCGTCGCGCAGCGGCGACAAGCGATTTCGCGGAATTTAGCCCAACGCCTTGAGCGAGCCCTCCACCGCCGCGTCGAGGAATGCTTCGGTCTCTTTCTGCGGATCGGTGGATTCGAGGATCGAACTCGCCAGCGCCACGGCCGCCGTGAAGCCCTCGGTGTGCCAATGGCCGATCGGCGGCAGCAGCAGCAGCTTCGCGCGGTCCGGAAACGGCCAGGGCGTGATGTAGAAATAGGGCTCATCGTAGGTGCCGTCGCCGGGCGACAGCCCGACATTGATCGAGCGGCCCTTTTCCGGATCGCCGTCTAGCAGGATCAGCGTCGCCAGATCGAAATGGTGCGGCCAGCAGCGGACCTGCGAGGCCTGCAGCTTGCCCTTGTTGTGCGACTCGCGGATGCGGCCGAGCGATGCATTGGCGTTGCCGAACCAGGCGGCGAGCGTAACGAGTCCCTTCGCGTTCTCGGTAACGTTATAGGCCCCGCCCTTGGCATTGGGATGAGCGAGCAGCTCGTAGGGAAGCGGCTTGTCGAGTGCCTTAGCGTCAAGGCCGCGCGCACTCATCTCCTTGCCGAACCAGGCGCGCACGTCCGCCTCCGTGCGGGCGTCCATGGAGAAGCTCGTCGATACCGCCTTCCCTTCCATGAGCACGAGCGATAGTTGCGGAATTTTCAGTCCAAGCCGCAGGTCGCCTTTGAGCGGGTGCGTGGTGAAGCCATCGAGCGCGTCGTCCCAGCCCACATTGGTGTGGCTTGAGTCGGACTTTGGCGTGACATAGGCGTAGCCGGCGCGGGCGAGCCATTGGGCGGCGTAGTGCGCCGGGGCCCGGGCATGGCTCAGCGTCTTGAGGTTCACGCCGTCGATGGGGCGCCAATGGGATTGGGTCATGACGGATTTCCTTTCCGTCATTAGACCAGTTCAGGGCCGATGCGGCTAGCTTCGGTCGCGGCGGAGAAACTTGCGAGCACCTGAAACGGCGACCGCGATGGTCGCGAGCCAGACGATCACCGCCCCGATGCCGAATGCGATGCGGCCGCCCAGTTCGCCCACGGGCACCGTCCCGGTAAAGGTGCGCGGGCCGGGACCGATCGCGATCCAGGTGCCGATCAACGCAAAACACACGAAGATCGCCAGCCCGAACAAATACTGCGTGAAATACATCCAGCGGGGCGCATTCTTTGGCATCTCGCCATTGGGCGAAGGCTCGCCGACCGTCGCTGGCATGAAGACGGCCGCACCCCCGAGGAAGAAAGCGAGCCCGGCGCATGCGACGATCCAGAGCGGGGCATGCAGCGCTTTGGAGCCGCCGGGCACCGGAACCAGGCCGAGCCCGACCAGGATGAAATAGAGCCCCACGGCGGCGAAGAGCGCTCCGAAGCCCATCGTTTGCTTTGAAGAAAGCGGCTTCTGCCGATCCATTTTTCGACCCGCTTGGTACAGGCGCCCAGTTTGAGCGCCGGTCGTTTCCAATTCGTTGCACAGCAGAAAGCCGGGCCGGAATTGAACTTGTGCTAGCTTATTGCCGCGACTCTCACGGCTCCCGAACCATCACATGGCCAAATCCCGTCCTTCCTACGTCTGCCAGAACTGCGGCGCGGTTCATCTGCGCTGGAGCGGCAAGTGCGACGCTTGCGGCGGCTGGAACACGATCAGCGAGGAGCAGACGGCACAAGCCGCCGTCCCCTCCGCGCAGCGCACCAGCCGCAAGGGCCGGGTCATCAAGCTCGAAACCTTGCAGGGCGGCGGTGCGGAAGCGCCGCGTATCGGGACCGGCATCGCCGAGTTCGACCGGGTGATCGGCGGCGGCTTCGTGCCGGGATCGGTCATCCTTCTGGGCGGCGATCCGGGCATCGGCAAATCTACGCTCTTGATCGAGGCGGCGGCCAAGCTCGCGCTGCGCGCCAAGCGCGTCGTCTATGTCTCCGGCGAAGAAGCCATCGCGCAGGTTCGCATGCGCGCCGGACGCCTCGGTCTCGCCGAGGCTCCGGTCGAGCTCATGGCCGAAACGAACGTCGAGGACGTGCTGGCGACGCTGAAGGCGGACCAGCCGCCGGTGCTCGTCGTCGTGGATTCGATCCAGACCATGTGGACCGAGACGCAGGAATCGGCGCCGGGCACCGTCACGCAGGTGCGCTCGGCGACGCAACTGTTGCTGCGCTTCGCCAAAACTACGGGCGCCTGCATTGTGCTCATCGGCCATGTGACCAAGGATGGCCAGATCGCGGGCCCCCGCGTCGTCGAGCACATGGTCGACGCGGTGCTGTCGTTCGAGGGCGAAGGCGGCCACGCGTTTCGCATCCTGCGCGCGCTCAAGAACCGCTTCGGCCCCACTGATGAGATCGGCGTGTTCGAAATGACCGGTGGTGGCCTCAAGGAAGTCGCCAACCCCTCCGAGCTGTTCCTGTCCGAGCGCGATCTGGGCTCGCCCGGCACCGCGGTGTTCGCTGGGATCGAGGGCACGAGACCCCTGCTTGTGGAAATCCAGGCCCTCGCCGCGCCGACGACGCTGGGCACGCCGCGCCGCGCCGTGGTCGGCTGGGACCCGAACCGGCTTTCGATGATTCTCGCCGTGCTCGAGGCCCGCTGCGGGGTGCGGCTGTCGGGCCACGACGTTTACCTGAACGTGGCGGGCGGCCTGCGCATCGTGGAGCCGGCCGCGGACCTTGCTGTCGCCGCCGCGCTGGTTTCCGCGCTCACCGGCACTCCCCTGCCCGCCGATGCCGTCTATTTCGGGGAGGTGAGCCTTTCCGGCGCGGTTCGGGCCGTGCCGCAGGCCGCCGCCCGGCTCAAGGAGGCCGGTAAGCTCGGCTTTACCCGGGCCGTGGTACCCGACAACGGCCGGGGCACGGCGAGCGAAGGCCTGCAGGTCGTAACCGTAGGTTCGCTGGCGAGCGTCGTCGCCGATCTTGCGGCCCGGGCGCCCAGGCCGCGCCGCTCCGTCGCAGGGGGCGCGGAAGACGGGTGACTGCGACAAGTGTCGAGGCTATATAACCCGCGGCCGGATGCCGCGACTCGGGCCGCCGCGGAGCCATTGAGGAATGCCCATTACCCTTCTCGATATCGTTCTGCTCGGGGTCATGCTGATCTCGGGCCTGCTCGCCATGGTCCGCGGCTTCATGCGCGAGATCTTGTCGATCGCCTCCTGGATCGTTGCAGCCGGCGTCACGCTCTACGGCTTCTCGCGCACCGTGCCCTTTGTGAAGCAGTACGTGAGCAACGATCTCGTCGCCAATGGCATCGCCATCGGCGGTCTGTTCCTCGGCACGCTGCTGATCGTCTCGCTGGTCACGGTGAAAATCTCCGACGCCATCCTCGACAGCCGAGTCGGCGCGCTCGACCGGACGCTCGGGTTCGTGTTCGGGCTGGGGCGCGGGCTGGTGATCATGGTGGTCGCCTTCCTGTTCTTCGCCTGGCTGGTGCCGGCGAACAGCCAACCAGACTGGGCCAAGAACGCCCGCTCGCGCGTGGTGCTGCAGGGAACCGGAGATTGGCTGTTATCCATATTACCGGACGACCCTGAAACCGCCATCTTGAAGCGCTTGAAGCGTCCACGTGACGACGACACGCCCGAGACTCCCGCTCCTGCTCCCGGCCCGCGCTCGCAGCGCGATACACAGCCGAGGTTGGCGGAACGGACGACCGAAAACGGGTACAAGCGCACCGACCGGCAGTGGTTTGAACAATTGCTCGAGAGCACCCGCGGCACGAGCCGCTGAGCTTTCGAGCCGGAGGGCCGAATGGCCAAAGTCGAAGACGGGGTAAAGGCGTTACCGCGCG
>DATBTC010000055.1:0-1974 GCA_036559465.1 Xanthobacteraceae bacterium | reverse complement strand
GTAAAGATGCCGATGTCGACGAAGCGCGAGCCGCCGTGGCTCTTCGGAGAGTATTCGATGTAATAGCCGCCGAGATCCAGCTCGCTGATGGATTCGAGCGCGGCGACGAATCTTTCTCGCGAAGGGTTCTTTCCAGCGCGGCGCAGCCCCTCGACCAGGACGCGGGCCGAGATATAGCCCTCGAAGTTGGTGTAGTTGGGTTGCATGTTCGCATCGACCAGGCGCAGATGCTCGCGGAACTCCCGCACAATCCGCAGGCTGGTCTTGTTGGGTGACGGCAGCACTTGGATCACCTTGACGCCGACCGCATCGTCCTTGAGCTCGTTGAAAAACGAGGTGCCGGCGAAGGAGCTGGTCGCGAATTCCCCGGCGTAGTTCTTGCGCTTCATGCCGCGGACGATCTCCACCACCGGACGGTCGTTCGTGATGAAGAGCACTGCCTGTGCCTCGGAGGCGAGCAGCGCGGCAATCTCGCGGCTGAAATCCTTGGCGTTCCGGTCCAGGCCAACGGCGGCCGCCGGCTTGAGCTTGTTGGCCGACAGGGCGTCTTGCATGACCTTGAGATTTACCGTGGTGTCGGAAAGATAGACCAGCGCGATGCGCTGCATGCCGATCGCCGCCAGGGTATTGACCATGCTCCGCATCTCGTCGGCATATCCGGCGCGGCTGTGAAACAGGTAGCGGTGGAACTCGAGGCGGATCGCAGCGTTTCCGGTCACCGGGGACAGCATCGGCACGCGCGTCTCCTGGATGAACGGCAGCACGCCTTCGACGCCGGCGCCGCTGGTATAGCCGATGAGCGCAAACACCCTGTCCTTTTCGATCAGCTTCTTGGTGTTCTCCAGGACCTGGGCGCGGCTGCCCTTGTCATCCTCGGCGACGAGCTTCAGCGGCTGCCCCAGCACGCCGCCGGCGCGGTTGATCGCGTCAAAGTAGGCGAGGATCCCGGTTTTGACGTCCTTGCTGTACTGCGCCTGCCCTCCGCTAAACCCTGCGCTCTGACCGATCAGGATCTCGGCGCCGAGCGCCGGCGCCAACGTCACCAGGGCAACAGTGAAGGTAGTGCGACACCAATTCAGGACACTCATACCAGCCCCCTTGGAATTGCTCGCGATTCTGGGCGCAGAGAACTCGACAAGGGTGTTAAAAAAGTCACCGGTCAATCGATCTGCCCCGTAACCTGACCACGACGGGCGGCACTATTGCTTCATGAGCTCCGGCCGCCGGCCCGGCGGCGCGTAGTTCGACGGTATCTCGCCGGTGAGCGACTCGAGGAACGCGACGATCGCCCGAACGGTCGCATCGTCGAACTCCCTTCCGAGCTGCACACTCGCCATGATGCGCACCGCGCGGTCGAGCTGCGCGACCGAGCCGTCGTGGAAATACGGCGCGGTCTTAGCAATGTTGCGCAGCATGGGCACGCGGAACACGTACTTGTCTTCCTCCTTCTTGGTGGCAGCGAAGCGGCCGAGGTCGATCTTGGCAGAGCCGGTTTCCAGCCAGTAGTCCTTGGCCAGGCCGAAGCGCTGGTTCGTTGTACCGCCGAGGAGCGTACCGCTATGGCACGCGCCGCATCCGCTGGCCATAAACGCGCGTAAGCCCGCCTTTTGGCGGTCGCTTAGTGCGCGGTCGTCGCCGCCGAGGAAGCGGTCGAACGGCGCCGGCGTGACCAGGGTGGCCTGATACGCCGCGATCGCGCGGCCGTAGTTCTTGAGGGTCAGCGGCTCCGGGTCCTGGGGATACGCCGCGCGGAACGCCGCGAGGTAGTCGAGCTTGCGGAGCGCTTCGAGCCCGGCTTCTTTGGAGCCGAAACCCATCGAGCCGGTGATCGATCCTTCGGCCTGGTCGGCGCCGGTCTTGCGGTCGCTGAGCCAGCGCAGCGCCGGCTGGCTCATCGAGTTGAAGACGGTCGGTGAATGGCGCGAGGTGAGCGCGCCGCGCGCGTCGGGCGAGAAGGCACGCCGGTCCGCGCCC
>DATBTC010000054.1:0-2450 GCA_036559465.1 Xanthobacteraceae bacterium | reverse complement strand
CCGCGCGCCATCAGCTTGCCGGTGAGCGGATCGCCGAAGCCCATCTGCAGTTCGACGTCGGCCGTCACCGTGTATTGCACGCCGTGATCGAGCGTGAACGCGATCTCCTGGTCGCCGAAATTATTGGCATGCACCACGTTGGTCTTCGGCGAGAGCAGCTTTTCCTTCGCCAGCCGCGCGAAGCCGTCGGGCACCATCGGCGCGCCGCCGCCGGTGTGCATGCTGACCAAGAGATCCAGCTCGCGCGCGAGCTTCATGTCCTCGAGCGTGACCTCCCACACCGAATAGTTCGGCCCGAGGATTGCAAGCCCAAGCCCGATCAGGCCGTCGCGCGCGCCGAGCCGGCCCTTCATGAGCCGCTCGATCTCGCCGCGCGGCATCGGGCGATAGCTGAAGTGTGTTTCGCCCGGCTTCGGGTTGGGCTTGGGCGAGCCGTGCAGGAAGACGGCGCGGATGCCCGATTGCTCGAGCCCCTCGATGGCGGCGTCGGTGTGCGCAGGGGTCGGGTTGTTGTGGCACCAGTCCACCAGCGTAGTGACGCCCGCATTGATGCTGGTCAGCGCGCCCATCAGGTTCGCGATCCGGATGTCTTCGGGCTTGAAATAGGGCGCCATGCCGCGATGCATGCGCGCCATGTATTGCGGCACGACCCAGTCGCCCGCGATGCCGCGCATCCCGGATTGCCAGGTGTGCAGGTGCGCGTTGATCAGGCCGGGGATGACGATCATCTCCGCGGCGTCGATCGTCTCGGCGCCGGCGGGCGTATCGATCGAGGGCGCGATCGCCGCGATCTTGTCGTCCTCGATCAGCACGTCGCCGCGCTCAAGATCGCGCACCTTCGCGTCCATCGTAATGACGCGGCCGCCCTTGATCAGAATCTTGCTCACGCGCGATTCCTCTTATCTCTTCGTTCATCATAGAAGCATTCGCATCGCCGTTCCGCGCAACGCTTCTCCATGTGGCGCGTTGTCACCTATTCAGCCAATTGGAGAAGCACATGACGAAATTGTTGCTGGCGGCCGCCTGCGCGGCGCTACTCGCGATTACGTCCGGCGTCACAGTCTCGCAAGCCGCCGGCAAGGGCGGAGGCGGCCCTTCCGGCTGGTCCAAGGGCCAAAGAACCGGCTGGCACGGCGCCAGCCAGCCGCCCGGTTGGTCCAAGGGAAAACGCAAAGGCTGGAACGGCCTGGCCACGCCTCCCGGCTGGCGCAGGAACTGAAATTCCTCATCTCACCAGTTCGCGCATCGCCTGATCCAGCCCCTCCAGCGTCAGCGGATACATCCGCCCGGCGAACAGCTGCTTGACCATGCGGATCGAGTGGGTGAACTCCCACTGCTCCTGCGGCACCGGGTTCAGCCACACCGCGTGCGGATAGGTGCGCGTGACGCGCTCGAGCCACGCGCCGCCCGGCTCCTCGTTCATGTGCTCCACCGAGCCGCCCGGCACACTGATCTCGTAGGGGCTCATCGAGGCGTCGCCCACGAAGATCGCCTTGTAGTCGTGCGGATAGGTGTGCAGCACGTCCCAGGTCGGCGTGGTCTCCTGCCAGCGCCGGCGGTTGTCCTTCCACACCCGCTCATAGAGGCAATTGTGAAAGTAGAAGTTTTCCAGGTGCTTGAACTCGCCGCGCGCCGCCGAAAACAGCTCCTCGCAGATCTTGATGTGCCAATCCATCGAGCCGCCGATATCGAGGAACAGCAGCACCTTGACCGCGTTTCTTCGCTCGGGACGTAACTTCAAGTCGAGATAGCCGCGCTGCGCGGTCTCCTTGATGGTGCCGTCGAGATCGAGCTCCTCGGGCGCGCCGGTGCGCGCGAATTTGCGCAGCCGGCGCAGCGCGAGCTTGATGTTGCGGGTGCCGAGCTCGACGGTGTCGTCGAGGTCGCGGAACTCGCGCTTGTCCCACACCTTCACCGCGCGCTTGTGGCGGCTTTCGTCCTGGCCGATGCGTATGCCTTCCGGGTGATAGCCGAAGGCGCCAAAGGGAGAAGTGCCCGCGGTGCCGATCCATTTGCTGCCGCCCTGGTGGCGGCCCTTCTGCTCGGCCATGCGCTTTTTCAGCGTCTCCATCAGCTTGTCCCAGCCCATGGCCTCGAGCTGGGCTTTCTCTTCTTCGGTAAGGTACTTTTCCGCGAGCTTTTTCAGCCACTCGGCCGGGATTTCCGCGAGCAGGTCTTCCGACAAGAGATCCAGCCCCTTGAACACGTGGCCGAATACGCGGTCGAACTTGTCGAGATTGCGCTCGTCCTTCACCAGCGTGGCGCGCGACAGATAATAGAAATCCTCGACCCGCCGCCCGGCCAGATCGCGATCCATGCCTTCGAGCAGCGTCAGATACTCGCGCACCGTGACCGGCAGTCCGGCGCTTTTCAGCTCGTGGAAGAAATTGACCAGCATGGCTCGCTCGCGCCGGCATTATAGACCGCGGCGCGCGTGCGCCAAAGCGGCC
>DATBTC010000053.1:0-30804 GCA_036559465.1 Xanthobacteraceae bacterium | reverse complement strand
TGCTGGGTGTCGGTCATGGCCGCTCCTCGTACTGCGCCGGAACAAGTGGGGATCGCCGGCGGCCGCGCAAGGGGTTCAGACCGGCTCGTAGCCGCCGGTGCCGGTGTCGAGCCGGTCAACGGCGAGACCTTCGGCGCGCAGCTTGCGCTCGATTTCCTCGGCGTGCGCCTTGTCGCGGGTCTCTATCGTGACGTCGAGCCGCGCGCCCTTGGCCGGCACGTCGAGAAACAGCCGGCGGTGGTCGACCTCCAGGATATTGGCGCCGAGCCGGCCCAGGAGCGTGGCGATCTCGCCGAGCGTGCCGGGCCGGTCTTGAATCGTAATGCGGAAACTCACGATGCGCTCGGCGCGCTCCAGCTCGCGCACCATGATGGAGGCGGCGACGCGCGGATCGATATTGCCGCCGGTGACGACGAGGCCGATGCGCTTGCCGCGGAAGCGGCCGGGCTCGGCCAGCACGGCGGCGAGACCGGCCGCGCCGGCGCCCTCGGCCAGCGTCATTTGCAGGGTGAGAAACGCGTTCACCGCGCGCTCCAGGTGCGCCTCCTCCACCAGCATCACTTCTTTCACCAGCTCGCGGATGATCGGGAGCGTGAGCTTGCCGGTTTCCTTGACCGCGATGCCGTCGGCCAGCGTCGGGCCGCCGCAGGCGCGCGCTTCGTCGTGCAGCTTGTTCCACAGCGAAGGATAGAGCGTGCTCTCGACGCCGATGATTTCGATCTTGGGCCGCGCCGCCTTGGCGGCGAGCGCGATCCCGGCGATCAGTCCGCCACCGCCTACAGGAACGATGAGCAAGTCGAGGTCGGGCGCGTCAGCCAGCATTTCGAGCGCGACGGTGCCCTGGCCGGCGATTACTTTCGGATCGTCGAACGGATGGACGAAGACGAGATTTTCCTTCGCGGCGATTTCCTCGGCGCGCTTCTCGGATTCGGCGACGGTCTCACCGAACAGCACGACGCGGGCACCATGCGCCTCAGTAGCGGCGACCTTCACGAACGGCGTGATCTCCGGCATCACGATGGTGGAGCGGATGCCGAGCCTGGTCGCGTGATAGGCGACCGCCTGGGCGTGGTTGCCCGCCGACATGGCGATCACGCCGCGCTTCTTCTCGGCGTCGTTCAGGGAAGCGAGCTTCACCAGCGCGCCGCGATCCTTGAAGCTGCCAGTGGCCTGCAGGTTTTCGTATTTGATGAAAATTTCCGCGCCGGTGAGCGCCGAGAGCCGCGGCGCGTAGAGCGTCGGCGTGCGCAGCACGCGGCCGGCGATGATTCTTGCTGCGGCCTCGATATCTGCGAGTGTGGGTTGGGCCATCGGAACGGCGATGCTCATACCTTGTCCTGTGGACGAACTGCATCTACTGTTTGTGGATGAACCCAGCTCGTCTGTCCAAGATACCTCTAGCCCTGCTTATTGTCTGCGTCGGGTATGCCGTCGCGAACGCTCAATCGCCGAAAATTTCCCAAGTGCGGTCGGTATTCACGAAGGTCGTCACCGACATGGAAGCCAAGAAACGCAAAGTGGAAATGCTGCTGGACGATCAGGGGCAGATCACCTGGACATTTGCGTCGTTCCCCTGTCTGCAGACGCGATATCAGGCCCGCTTGTCGGACCTCGATCTCGCGAAGATAACGATCGCAGACAACAGGGGTCTCGCGGGCGATGCATTTATAGATATACCATGCAAGCGAGGAGCATGCGCGCGCGTTGCGTTTGGCCCCGACGTATGGCCGGTGTTGGGAAAGTGCTCCGACCCGGAGAAGACGAAAGTTGAAATGAGGCCCAGCTTCAAGCCAACTTCGATTTCGAAAAAGCTCGCGGAGGAACTCCGCGCAGCGCTGAAGTAGCTTTTTTACTTGGCGATCTTCTCGGCGGCGCGTGGGGCGAAATAGGTGAGGATGGCGTCGGCGCCGGCGCGCTTGCAGGCGATCAGGCTTTCCATCATGGCCTTGTCGCCGTCGAGCCAGCCATTCTGCGCCGCTGCCTGGATCATCGAATACTCGCCCGAGACTTGATAGACGAGCGTCGGCATGCCGAAGGCTTCCTTCACGCGCCACAAAATATCGAGATAGGGCAGGCCGGGCTTGACCATCAGCATGTCGGCGCCTTCCTCGATGTCGAGCGTGGCCTCGCGCAGCGCCTCGTTGCCGTTGGCGAAATCCATCTGATAGGTGCGCTTGTCGCCGACCAAAGTCGTATTGGTGCCGACCGCGTCGCGGTACGGGCCATAGAAGGCCGACGCATATTTCGCCGTGTAGGCCAGGATCTGCACGTCGAGCTGGCTGGCGGCATCGAGGCCCTTTCGGATGGCGCCGACGCGGCCGTCCATCATGTCGGAGGGCGCCACCACGTCGCAGCCGGCATCGGCCAGCACGCGGGCCTGCTCCACCAGCACGGCCACGGTTTCGTCGTTTAGAATCTTTCCGTCTTCGAGCAGGCCGTCGTGGCCGTGGCTGGTGTAGGGATCGAGCGCCACGTCGGCGGCCAGCCCCAGGTCGGGGAACTCGCGCTTGATCGCCGATAGCGCGCGGCAAACGAGATTGTCCGGGTTCAACGCCTCGCTGCCGCGCTCGTCGCGCAGCGATGGGTCAGTGTTGGGGAACAGCATGAGCGCGGGAATTTTCAGCTTCATCGCCCGCTCGGCGATGCGCACGATCTCGTCGACGCTGTAGCGCTCGACGCCGGGCATGGAAGCGACCGGCTCGCGCCGCCGCTCGCCCTCGCATACGAACAGCGGCCAGATCAGGTCGTCGACCGTGAGTACGTTCTCGGCGAGGGGCCGCCGCGACCACTCGGCCTTGCGGTTGCGGCGCGGGCGCTTCGTGAGATCGAGGCGGTTCCTGGCGGCGCGATCTTCGACCGGGCGCAGGCGCTCGATGGGGCGGGCTTTGCCGGTGATGGGCGGCATCTGGCTTCCTAGGGTTTCGGGCGCCGCAATCTAGCGCCGCGTTGACGCCCCGGCCAAGGCCTCATATGCCCGATGGTGAAGGGGCGGCATCAATGGATTTCGAGCTTTCCGAGGAGCAGCGGGCGATCCGCGATACCGCGCGCCAGTTCGCGCAGGCGGAAATGGCGCCCCATGCGCGCCAATGGGACGAGGAGCACGTTTTCCCGCTCGATTGCATGCGCAAGACGGCGGCACTCGGTTTCGGCGGCCTCTATGTGCGCGAGGACGTCGGCGGCGCGGAGCTGACGCGGCTCGACGCGGCGCTGGTGTTCGAGGAGCTGGCGCAGGGCTGCACATCGACCGCCGCCTATATCTCGATCCACAACATGGCGGCCTGGATGATCGACGGCTTTGGGTCGGACGCGCAGCGCAAGAAGTGGCTGCCCGATCTCGCCACCATGAAGAAGTTCGCGAGCTATTGCCTGACCGAGCCCGACTCTGGCTCCGACGCGGCTTCGCTGCGCACGCGCGCTGTGCGCGAGGGCGAACATTACGTGTTGAACGGCACCAAGGCGTTCATCTCGGGCGCGGGGGTCGCGGATATTTACGTCTGCATGGTGCGCACCGGCGGCGAGGGGCCCAAGGGCATCTCGTGCATCGTAGTCGAGAAGGGTACGCCCGGGCTCTCGTTCGGCGCGCAGGAGAAGAAGCTCGGCTGGCATTCGCAACCGACGGCCATGGTCGTGTTCGAGAATTGCCGGGTGCCGGTGGCAAACTGCATCGGCGGCGAGGGCATGGGCTTCAAGATCGCGATGAGCGGACTCGACGGCGGCAGACTGAACATCGCGGCCTGCTCGCTGGGCGGCGCGCAATTTTGTCTGGACCGAGCGATCGAATATATGCGCGAGCGGAAGCAGTTTGGCTCACGGCTGGCGGATTTCCAGGCGCTGCAGTTTCGGGTAGCCGATTTTGCGACCGAGCTAGAAGCGGCGCGGCTCTTGTTGTGGCGCGCGGCGGTGGCGGTCGGCAACAAGGAGCCGAACGCCACGCGGCTCGCCGCCATGGCCAAGCGCTATGCCACCGATGTCGGCTTCGAGGTGGTCAACGGCGCGCTGCAGATTCACGGCGGCTACGGCTATCTCCGGGACCACCCGATCGAGCGCGTCTTGCGCGACGTGCGCGTGCACCAGATACTCGAAGGCACCAACGAGATCATGCGGGTGATCGTGAGCCGAGACCTGTTGGGGAATTAGCGCCTGGACCTAAACTGACCACGCGCTTCCGGCATTCGGCGTGCCGCTCCTACTTCAGGCTGTCGGGCACGACGCCACCGCTTTCCATGAGCTTGGCCATCACCTGCTTATGGAGCCAGATGTTCATCTCGGCCGACCCGTCGAGCTTGCCGGTATAGCCAAGCTCCTGGGCAAGTTGCTCGCGGGCTTTGAGGCCCGAGTCGAGATCGAGCAGTTTCATGAGATCCACGATCGACTGCTTCCAATTGTACTTCTCGCGGCCGGTGTCCTTGGCGATCTTCTGAATCTTTGCCTCGACTTCCTCGCGGGTCATCGGCGTGGGCTTGGCCGGCGCGACGGCTCCCGCGACAGCTTCTGCCGCGGCCTTTGCGGTTCCGAAAATCGCCGAAACGATGCTGCCGAAGATACTCATGCGTGCCTCCTGGCTGAACGTGGTTCAAATCCGCGGATTGATCCTAAAATGGTCTCCCAGACTTTGCATCCGGCTGTCAATCGCGCTCGCAATGAGGCGCGGATGCCACCGCCGGTAATCGCCTTCCCGTTTATGTTGTTCTTTCGGCCGCCCGCAACTCGATGCTAGGTTAGCCGCAGCAAGCAACCTTCGAACGGAAGAGGAAGCACGCCCATGTATGCAGTCATCGGCGCAACAGGAAACACCGGCAGGGCCGTCGTCAAGGAACTCAAGGGTCTGGGCGAAGATCCGCTCTGCGTGGTGCGCAGTGCCGACAAGGCGCGCGAAGTGCTGGGCGCCGACGCCAAGATCGCGGTCGCCGATATCGCCGACCGCGCCGGGATGGAGCAGGCCCTCAAGGGCATCAAGCGCGTGCTGGTCGTCACCGGCCACAACCCGCAATCGGGCGAGCAGCAGATCAATATCCTGAACGCCGCCAAAGCAGCGGGCGTGGAGTTCTTCGTCAAGGTATCGGGCGGCCGGGCGGTCGTCGGGCCGGACGTGGAGTCGATCGTCGGCCGCGGTCATTTCGCCGTCGAAGAGGCGATCAAGAAGAGCGGGCTGGCCTGGTGCATCCTCAGCCCCGGCCTGTTCATGCAGAACACGTTGGCGCAGGCGGCCTCGATCAAGAGCGACAGCAAGATGGTGCTGGCGTTTCCCAAGGACGTGCCGATCGCCTTCATCGACGTGCGCGACACCGGCGCGCTCGGCGCGCGCGTGCTGCGCGATCCGGCCAAGCACGCCGGCAAGGTCTATGACTTCACCGGCGTCACCACCAATTACGAGGAATTCGCCAAGGTGTTCTCCGAGGTGCTGGGTCGCCCGATCGCCTATGTCGCGGCGCCGCTCGAGGCGGCCGAGCAGGGCATGAAAGCCCGCAACATGCCCGACTGGCTCGTGGGCCACATGATCGCCATGGCGCGCGCCGGCGGCAGCGGCGCGTTCTCGAAGGAGAACACGCAGCCGATCCGCGACATCGTCGGCCGCGCGCCGATCACGACGCGGCAGTTCGTGCAGGACTACAGGGCGGCTTTTGGCTGATATCGATCTGGCATGGCCGGGCTTGTCCCGGCCGCCCCAATTCAATAGGCACTGCAGAGCCTTCCTAAGCGAGATCGCCGGGCCAGACCCGGCGATGACGGCGATCAGCACATGAGCACTTCGGAAATCCTGTTCGAGCGGCGCGGGGCGGCGGGCATCGTCACGCTGAACCGGCCGCAGGCGCTCAATGCGCTGTCGCGGGCGATGATCCTGGCGCTGCGCGAGCAGCTCGGCCTGTGGGCGGCGGACGCGGCGGTTGCCTGCGTCGTGATCCAGGCCGCGGGCGGGCGGGCGTTCTGCGCCGGCGGCGATATCCGCGCGATTTATGAGCTGCACAAGGCCGGGCGCACCGAGGAGGCGATCGATTTCTGGCGCAAGGAATATCCGCTCAACGCCGCGATCAAGCACTATCCGAAGCCCTATATCGCGCTGGTGGATGGCCTCGTCATGGGCGGCGGCGTCGGGGTTTCCATACACGGTTCGCATCGGATCGCGGGCGACCGGTTTTCCTTCGCCATGCCCGAGGTCGGCATCGGCTTTTTTCCGGATGTGGGCGCGACTTATCTCATGCCGCGGCTGCCGGGGAAGACGGGAACGTATCTGGCGCTTACCGGCAACTGGGTCGGCCCCGCAGACGCGGTCGTGCTCGGCATTGCGACCCATCGCGTCCGGTCGGCGCGGTTTGCGGAACTTCTGGAAGCGCTGTGCAAAGGAGGCGACCTCGCAAAGACGCTCGATGCTTTCGCGGGCGAGCCGGACCCGGTGCCGCTCGCGGCGCGCCGCGCGGTCATCGACCGCGCTTTCTCCGGCGCGACCGTCGAAGCGATTCTGGCGGCGCTCGACATGGAAGGGGCGGGCATCGGTGACGACGCCACCTCTACCCGCGAACAGGCGGCCATCATCCGAACCAAATGTCCGCTCAGCCTGAAAATCGCACTCGAACAGATGAAGCGCGGGGCGGGCCTCGATTTCGTTGATGCCATGCGCATGGAATTCCGCATCGTCAGCCGCGTCGCGCATGGCCCCAATTTCTATGAAGGCATCCGCGCCGCGGTGCTCGACAAAGACAACGCGCCGCGCTGGAATCCCCCGCACCTCGCCGAAGTGAGCGAGGCGGCGGTGGCGGCGCATTTCGCGCCGCTCGCCGAGGAGCTGCCGCTATGAGCCTGCAAGATCCGGCGGACGACGCGATCGGCCCGGAGAACGTCCGGGTCGGAGTCTGGCAGCAGCGGCTCGTGCTGTTCCAGCGCATCGCCGGCGGCTTCATGATGTTCAAGGGCCTGGTGCAATGGGGCGCGTTGCTCGGCGTCGGCGGCGCGCGGTTCCTGGAGCTGCCGCTCGACGCGCAGGTCGCCACCGTGTTCTTCGCCATCGTCGATATTCTCGCCGGCGTCGGCCTGTGGCTCGGCTCGACCTGGGGCGGCGCGCTGTGGCTGATCGCGGCGGCGCTGCAGATCGTGGCCGGCATCGGCTTCGTGCAATTGTCCGGCTCGCTGGTGCTGCTGACGTTGTTCGAGATTCTGCTGCTCGCGGTCTATGTGGTTGTGCGCTTCCTGGCGCATCACGAAGAAGTACGCTGAAGAAAATGCAGGGGAGGGAATGATGGCGCACATCGGATTCATCGGGCTCGGCAACATGGGCACGCCCATGGCGATCAATCTTCTCAAGGGACATCACGCGGTGACCGGCTTCGACGTGAGCCCCAAGGGAATCGACGCGTTGAAATCGGCCGGCGGCGCTGTCGGAAAAAGCATCGCGGCGATCGCGGCCGACTCCGAAATCGTCATTACGATGCTGCCTTCCGGGAAAGAAGTGCGCGAGGTCTATCTCGGTGCAGAAGGCATCATCGCCAAGGCCAAGCCCGGCACGCTGTTCATCGATTGCTCCACCATCGACGTGGAAACCGCCCGCGCGGTGGCCAAGGCCGCCGAGGCCAAGGGCCTGCCGATGCTCGACGCGCCGGTTTCCGGCGGCGTCGGCGGCGCGCAGGGCGGCACGCTCACCTTCATGGTCGGTGGCAGCGATGCCGCGTTCGAGCGGGCCGAACCGGTGTTCGCCGACATGGGCAAGACCATCGTGCACGCGGGCGGCGCCGGCGCTGGCCAAGCCGCAAAAATCTGCAACAACATGATTCTCGGCATCTCGATGATCGCGGTGAGCGAGGCGTTCGTACTCGCGGAAAAGCTCGGGCTCGACAAACAGAAGCTGTTCGATATTTCGTCGAAATCCTCGGGCCAGTGCTGGTCGATGACGAGCTATTGCCCGGTGCCGGGGCCGGTGCCGGCGTCGCCCGCTAACCGCGACTATCAGGCCGGCTTCACCGCGGCGATGATGCTGAAGGATCTCAAGCTCGCGCAGGAGGCGGCGCGCGCCGGAAAAGCCAATACGCCGCTCGGCAAGGAGGCGGCGTCCCTTTATGGGAAATACGTGGAGTCCGGCGAGGGCGGAAAAGATTTTTCCGGCATCATCCGGTTCCTGCGCGGCGGTTGAACTCCCGCCACCGCAGAGTTTCGTTGGTCAACGGAGCGTGAATCCAATAATACAGAAAATATTCATCTTGCAATTTAAGCCTTCTTTTCCGCGCGTTCGGTACAACCGCGCCTCGGGATGGCAGACCGGCATAAAAATGGCCGGCTAAATCAAGAGGCGTCAAATGAAGAATCTAGCGCGTGCGGCGGTGGAAACCGCCGAGCGACCCGAGCGTTCGGAAGAGCCGCAGATCAAGCCGCTCTATCTCGAAGCGCTCACGTTGGTCGAGCGGCTGCATCGCCGGTTGCTCGATGTGATCAAGGACGAGTTCGACCGCCGCAACCGCTCGGACATCAACAGCGTGCAAGCGCTCTTGCTGTTCAATATCGGGGACAGCGAACTGACGGCCGGGGAGCTGCGCACGCGCGGCTATTATCTCGGCTCCAACGTTTCCTATAACCTCAAAAAGCTCGTCGAGATGGGCTATCTGCATCACTCGCGGTCGCGGGTCGACCGCCGCTCGGTGCGCATCAGCCTGACCGACAAGGGCGGCGAGGTTCGCGACATCGTCGAAAACCTCTATCAGAAGCATGTCCAGACCGTGGAGCCGGTCGGCGGCATCAACGCGGGCGAATTGCAGACGCTGAACAAGGCGCTGCAGCGGCTCGAGCGCTTCTGGACCGACCAGATCCTCTACCGGCTCTAAGCGTTCCGCTCAGAGTTCAGCAAGGCCCCGGTATTCTCTCTCCCGGGGCTTTTGCATTTTTGGCGATGCGCTTCAAGACTTCATCGCCGGGCGAAAGCCCGGCGATTTCGTTTCGAGGGCGCGCAACGCCTATTGCGCATCGTTGTGCCCGGGCTTGGCCCGGTCGCGACACTCATAGTAGACCCTGATGAGGCCAAGCGCCTGATAGAGCGGCGCCAGAAGTAAATTCATATGGATGACGATCAAGATGATGCCGATACCAAACCGGGCGCATCCGTCACGCCTGAGTTATTCAGGGAATGGAGATTGCCGCGATACGGGCGCGTCAACCCGGAACGCATGGATAATCCGGTTTGGGAATGGCTGATCAAAAGCGAGATCAGCGCCTATTGGGCTAAAAAGGAATTTGACGGCGCAACCTTGCTTGAAGACGGCCCGGGTTGGTCCTTCAAACGGTTCGGACAAAGCTCCACGGAATTGGAAGATGGCCGCATCGTGCTGATCGCCGGAGAACACGAAGATTCCTACGATTCCGACTTCTTTATTTACAATGATGTTGTTGTCAAAAACCCCAACGGCACTCTGGAAATATACTGCTATCCGAAAGAGATCTTCATTCCGACCGACTCTCACTCGGCGACGCTCGCCGGCAATCGTATCGTCTTGATCGGATCGCTCGGATATCCGAAAGAAAGAAAACCGGGCACGACGCAGGTTTATGTTCTCGATCTGCCTGCTTTTGCAATCAACGCAATCGAATGCACCGGCAATTCGCCGGGCTGGCTGCACAAACACACTGCCGCTTACGTGCCGGACGAAAATGCAATCTTGATCACGGGTGGCATGATTTTCACCGGCGATGAGGATAGGCAATTTCGCGAGAATATCGATGACTGGAAATTGCATCTCGCGGATTGGCGCTGGGAAAGGCTGACCCAACGCCGATGGCAACAGTGGGAATTGCGCCGCGAAAGCGGAGAGCTCAACTCGCTGTTTTACATTGAGAACTTCGCATTCTGGAGTCGCTTTAAAGGCAACAAACCAGCCGATGAGCAGTTGAACAGCAATAAGGAAGCATTGGGCTTTGAGCCCGATGTCGATCTGTTCGCCGAACTATATAGTCCGCCGGTTCCGTATGAAAAAATCCCCGAAAACGAAGATGAATATGGAGTTTGCCGAATAAGGGTGAACGGGGTGACGGTACGTTATGTCGTAGATATCTGGAGCGTTCGAATTGCGGTCGAAGAAGACTTGCCGGCTTCAACCACGGAAACGCTGGTTTCGGATCTTCAGAACAAGCTATCCGCCCTGGAAAAGACGCCCTACGAAATAATTCGACTGTAACTGAAATTCACAGCAGAGCGTTGCAACGGTTCGCGCGCGCAGTGACCGGCGAAGTGTGGATAGAGCTTTTCGCCCGCACGAAATTTCCCCGGCGCCGCAATAGTTTAAAAAATACCTAGGAAAATATATCCACACGCTCCCAAGCGCGCGTATTATCGCCACGTCTCGGTCCAAAGAAGGGGCGTGTCGCGACGCGAACCGACGTGCGGACCGGGAGCGGTGGCCGGCCGATGCCTTTCGCAAGGCGTCCCCCGGCGGCCCAAGCCGCAACGGCCCGGCGCGCCTGCCGCGCGTCACAAGGGCCTCTCTTGGCGGCCCGCTCCCCGCGTTGCCAAACGCGGAGCGCGAAGCCGAAGAGGCCCGCCAGCGGTGGATAGAGCATGGGCCCTCCTGAAAACGGGGCTCGGTAAGTCCACCGGGGTTGATGCGGAGCAAGCCTCAAACACCGCGCGCGGGGCGCCGGGCGACCGGCGGAGCCTGCGAAAGTTCCTCGGCAATGCCTCGTCGCCGCGAGGCGCCGAGGCCGCGGGGTCCGTCATGACCCCGGCGTCCCGCGCCGCCCTTCGGGGGCGGCAAGGGAGTGGCGTACCCAAGCCTCGGGCGCTTTCGCGCCGCGAGAACAGCCCGTCATGGCCGGGCTTGTCCCGGCCATCCACGCCTAAAACGTTGCACGACGAAAGACATGGATGCCCGGGTCAAGCTCGGGCATGAGGGAAGAAGAGGGGGGAACAAGAACGTGTGCCAGCTTGCCCCAGTCTCGCCGCGTTGTTCGTTAACGAACGTCATGTTACTCGGCTCGAATCCGGGCGCATGGGGTGCTTCGCGCAGGGCCGGGACAGCGAGGAGCGGGGCTTTGCCGCAGGGATTTCACAAGCTTACGTCGCGCCGCGCCATCTTGCGCGGCCTGGCCGGCGCAGCCGCTTTGACGGCGCTGCCGTCCGCCCGCGCCTTCGCGCAGAGCGCCGAGTGGGCCCCGGAGTTCGATTCTGCGTCCCGCACCATCACCATGCCGCGGGCGCGCTTCGCGACGCTCACCGGGCAGACTGTGCAATCGATCGAGAAGGCGATGCAGGAATATTCCGGCATCGTTTCACGCGGCGGCTGGCGCGCGGTGCAGGGGCCGGACCGGCTGCGGCTCGGCCGGCGCCACGCGGCGGTTACGGCGCTGCGGCAGCGCCTGATCGCCACCGCCGATCTCGACCAGCCAGCCGGCGGCGCCGATATTTTCGATTCGTACGTCGAGGCCGCGGTGCGCCGCTTTCAGGCCCGCCACGGCATCACCGCCGACGGCGTGGTGCGCGCCAACACTTATGCCGCGCTCAACGTGCCAGCCGCGGTGCGGCTGCGGCAGCTGGAAACCAATCTTGTCCGCGTGCGTGCCATGTCGGGCAATCTCGGCGGGCGCTACGTGGTGGTGAACATTCCGGCCGCGCAGCTTGAGGCGGTGCAAGACGGCGTCGCGGAGTTGCACCACATCGCCATCGTAGGCAAAGCGGAGCGCGCCTCGCCGGTGCTGCAGGCCAAGATCGTCGAGGTCAATTTCCATCCGTTCTGGACGGTGCCCGCCAGCATCGTGAAAAAAGACCTGATCCCGCTGATGCAGAAGGACGCGGCGTATCTGACTAAGAACAAGATCCGCATCTACGACCCGCGCGGCCGCGAGCTGCAGCCCGATTTCGTCAACTGGCAGACCGACGAAGCCACCAACTACATGTTTCGCCAGGACCCGGGCGAGTTGAACTCGATGGGCACTATCCGCATCAACATGCCCAACCCGCACTCGGTCTATATGCACGACACGCCGTCGAAGAACCTGTTCGGCGAGGACCAGCGCTTCCATTCCTCGGGCTGCGTGCGGGTGCAGAACGTGCGTGAGCTGGTGACCTGGCTGCTCGCTGGCTCCGGCGACTGGTCGCGGGTCAAGATCGAGGGCGTGGTCAAGAGCGGCGAGCGCACCGACGCCAAGATCGCCAAGGCCGTGCCGGTCTACTGGGTTTACATCACGGCCTGGGCCAATCCGGACGGCATCGTGCAATTCCGCGACGACGTCTACGGCCACGACGGGCTGCTGCCGGTCGCCAACCGCTAAATCCCCGTTTTTGGACGTGACCGGCGCCCGCGCCACCCGTAGGGGTGGAGAAGGCAGCGGCACGCTTCATTTTGGGGGGTGCCTATGGTACGCCGAGCCACAGACCCCAGGAGACCAGGCATGCCCGCCAGCAAGGCCTCGCACGACGAGGCCAACTCGTTCTTCACCGCCGGCGTCGAGGAGTCGGACCCGGAAATTTTTCGGGTGATCGAGGGCGAGCTCGGCCGGCAGAAGCACAAGATCGAGCTGATCGCGTCGGAGAACATCGTCAGTCGCGCCGTGCTGGAGGCGCAGGGCTCGGTGCTCACCAACAAGTACGCCGAGGGCTATCCGGGCCGGCGCTATTACGGCGGCTGCGAGTGGGTCGATCAGGCCGAGGAGATCGCCATCGAGCGCGCCAAGAAGCTGTTCGACTGCGCGTTCGCCAATGTGCAGCCCCATTCGGGTGCGCAGGCGAACCAGGCGGCGTTCATGGCGATGATGCAGCCCGGCGACACCTTCATGGGGCTGAATCTCTCTGCCGGCGGCCATCTTACCCACGGCTCGCAGGCCAACATGTCCGGCAAGTGGTTCAAGGCCGTGCCATATGGCGTGAAGCGCGACGACCAGCGCATCGATTACGAAGAAGTCGAGATGCTCGCGCACCAGCACAAGCCGAAGGTCATCATCACCGGCGGCTCGGCCTATTCGCGCGTCATCGACTTCAAGCGCTTCCGCGCGATCGCCGACGCGGTCGGCGCGTACCTGATGGTGGACATGGCGCATTTCGCGGGCCTGGTGGCCGGCGGGGCGCACCCCAGCCCGGTGCCCCACGCCCACGTCGTGACGTCGACGAGTCATAAGACGCTGCGCGGCCCCCGCGCCGGCTTCATCCTCAGCAACGACGAGGAACTCGGGAAGAAAATAAACTCCGCGGTCTTTCCCGGCCTGCAGGGCGGGCCGCTGATGCATGTGATCGCCGCCAAGGCGGTCGCGTTCGGCGAGGCGCTGCGGCCGGATTTCCGCATCTATGCGCGGAACGTGGTCGAGAACGCCAAGGCTCTCGCGGAGCGGCTGCGCAGCGACGGCTGCTCGATCGTGTCGGGCGGCACCGATACGCACCTGATGTCGGTGGATCTGCGGCCCAAGCGGCTGACCGGCAAGGTCGTGGAAGTGGCGCTCGGGCGCGCGCACATCACCTGCAACAAGAACGCGATTCCGTTCGACCCGGAAAAGCCGACCATCACCTCCGGCGTCCGCCTCGGCACGCCGGCCTGCACCACGCGGGGCTTCGGGGTGAAGGAATTTCAGGAAGTCGGCGACCGCATCGCCGAGGTGCTGAACGCGCTCTCGCAAAAGGGCGTCGAAGAGGATGCGGCGGTCGAGGCCGCGGTGCGCGGCAAGGTCGAGAAGTTGCTCGCGCGTTTCCCGATTTATAGCTGAGGGCGCGGGAGCGCCCACGCCATGCGTTGCCCCTATTGCGGAAGTCTTGAGACGCAAGTGAAGGACTCGCGGCCGAGCGAGGATTCGGCCGCCATCCGGCGCCGGCGTATCTGCACCGCCTGCGGCCAGCGCTTCACGACCTTCGAGCGGGTTCAGTTGCGCGAGCTCGTCGTGGTCAAGCGCAGCGGCCGGCGCACGCCGTTCGACCGCGACAAGCTGGCGCGCTCGATCGAGATTTCGCTGCGCAAGCGGCCGGTCGAGCCCGAACGGGTCGAGCGCATGGTGTCGGGCATCGTGCGCAAAATGGAGAGCCTCGGCGAGAACGAGGTCCGATCCGACCAAATCGGCGAGCTGGTGATGGAGGGCCTGAAGCAGCTCGATGATGTCGCCTATGTGCGGTTCGCTTCGGTGTATCGCAATTTCCGCGACCCGAAGGATTTCGAAAAGGTGCTCGGCGAGCTGAGTCCGGAAGGCTCCGGCACCGACGGATCGCGGGAATGAGCGCGGCGGCGCGCGTGGAGTCTGCTCCGATTTCGGCACAGGAGCGGGACCGGCGTTTCATGGCGGCGGCGCTTGCGCTCGGCCGCCGCAATATTGGGCAGACTTGGCCCAATCCCTCCGTCGGCGCGCTGGTGGTGAGCGATGCGCACGCGGAGCCGATCATCGTCGGCCGTGGCGCCACCGAGATCGGCGGCCGGCCGCATGCGGAAACCCAGGCGCTCATTGCCGCGGGTGACAAGGCCAAGGGTGCCACCATGTACGTAACGCTGGAGCCGTGCGCGCATCACGGCAGCACAGCGCCATGCGCCGACGCGATCCTACAAGCGCAGATCGCCCGCGTCGTGGTCGCGCTGGAAGACCCGAATCCAACGGTCGGCGGCAAGGGGATCGCGGCGTTGCGCACGGGCGGCGCCAAGGTCGAGATCGGCGTCGGCCGTGAGGAGGCGAGCTTTGCTCACGCTGGGCATCTGCGGCGCATCCGCGAGGGCCGGCCGCAGGTGATCCTCAAGCTCGCTGTCTCGGCCGACGGCAAGTCGGCGCTCGAGGGCCGCCGGCCGATCATGATTTCCGGTAACGCGTCGCTCGCCGAAGCGCACATGCTGCGGGCACGGAACGACGCGGTGCTGGTGGCGATCGGAACCGTGTTGTCGGACGATCCGCTGCTAAATTGCCGGCTGCCGGGTATGGACGACCGCACGCCGGTTCGGGTCGTGCTCGACAGTTCGCTGCGCACGCCGATGACTTCGCGATTGGTGAAGACGGCCCAGCAATATCCGCTCTGGATGATCGCGCGCACCGACGCGCCGGTCGAGCCGGAGCTGAAGCTCGCGGCCGCGGGCGCGGACGTGATGCGCGTCGACGCGGGCGCGGATGGCCGGATCGATCTGAAAGCGGCGCTTGGGCTGCTGGCTGCGCGCGGCATTACGCGCTTGCTCGTGGAGGGTGGGCCCATCTTGTCGGCGGCGCTGATGAAGGCCGATCTGGTGGACGAGGCGGTGGTAGTACGCTCGCCCAAGACGCTCGGCAGCAAGGCGGTGCCTGCGATCGAAGGCATGCCGCTCGAAGCGCTGCTGCATTGCCCGGCGCTCAAAGTTTTCGAACGGCGCACGGTGGGCGACGACACCCTCGTGCATCTCGTGCGGAGCTGAGCGTGTTCACCGGAATCGTCAGCGCGGTCGGCACGCTCGTCTCGGTGAAGGGACGCGGCGATGATCTGAAACGGCTGCGGATAGCAAGCTCCTACACCGCCCGCTCGATCGCGATCGGGGCTTCGATCTCGATCAACGGCGCCTGCCTCACGGTCGTCGCCAAGGGCGCCAAGGGGAAGAGGAACTGGTTCGAGGTCGAGGCCGGCGCCGAGACGCTCGCGCGCACCACCGCCGGCGAATGGTCAGCGGGCCGGAAGCTTAACCTGGAGCGCGCGCTGAAGGCGGGCGAGGAGCTCGGCGGCCATCTCGTCACCGGCCACATCGACGGCGTTGCCGTCGTCCGCAAGCACGCCGCGCTCAAAGACATGGCGCGCCTCGTCATCCGCGCGCCCTCGCATCTTTCCCGCTTCATCGTGCCCAAGGGCTCGGTTGCGCTCGATGGCATTTCGCTCACGGTCAACGCGGTCGAAGGGGCGGATTTCTCCGTGTTCATCATCCCGCACACATTCGCGGTGACAGCATGGAAAGGCATCGCGGCCGGGACGAAGGTGAATTTGGAGGTCGATCTGATCGCGCGTTACGTTGTGCGGCTTGCGGAAGCCCGCCAGAGCGCTGTAGCTGAAGGCGCAACAACAATCGGGCGGCGATAATGGTCAAGGCGCAAGTGCCGAGCGCGAAGGAAGCACCCATTCCGGGCGTGCGTATCCTTGTGGTCGAGGCGCGGTTCTACGAGGACATTTCCGATCATTTGCTCGCCGGCTGCATGGCGCGATTGCGGGAAGCGGGGGTCGGCATCGAGCACATCCGCGTGCCGGGCTCGCTCGAGATTCCGGTGGCCGCCGCGATCGAACTCGACGTCGCGGCCAAGGCCGGCATCCCGTTCGACGGCATGGTGGCGCTCGGCTGCGTGATCCGCGGCGAGACCCTGCATTTCGAGATCGTCTCGCACGAATCCGCCCGCGCGCTCATCGATCTGGCGGTGGCGCGTAAGCTGCCGCTCGGCAACGGCATCCTCACGGTCGACAACCGCAAGCAGGCGCTGGTGCGCGCGCGGCCCGACCGCGAGAACAAGGGCGGCGCCGCGGCATCGGCGGCGCTCGCGCTCGTGCGCATCGCGCGCGCGCGCGCCGGTCGCTGACGTGGCGCGCCCGCGGCCGCAGGAGCGCAGCGTCGCGCGTCTCGCGGCAGTCCAGGCGCTCTACCAGATGGACCTCGCGGGTACGGACCTGGCCGACATCCTCGCCGAGTTTCAGAGCCACTGGATCGGCCGCGAGGTCGAGGGCGAGAACTACGCCAAGGCCGAGGCTGAGCATTTCCGCGACATCGCCGAGGGTGTGGTGCGCGAGCAGCGCTCGCTCGATCCGATGGTCGATGCGGCGCTCTTGAACGGATGGCCGCTGAAGCGGATCGAGACGGTGCTGCGCGCAATCCTGCGCGCGGGGGCCTATGAGCTGGTCTACCGGAAGGATGTGCCGGCGCGGGTGGTGATCAGCGAATACGTGGACGTAGCCGCGGCCTTCCTCGACGAAGAGGAGACCGGCATGGTCAATGGCGTGCTGGACGCATTGGCGCGAAGCGCGCGCGGCAAAGAATTCGAGACGCCGGCCGCGGGGTGAGCTGATGAGCGGCAAGGGTTCCAAGCAGAGCGGCGAGGACCGGCTGATCGATTTCTTCCGGGCGATCGCCAAGCATCCGTCTGCGCTCGGCCTTGCGGACGACGCGGCTCTGCTTGCGCCGCCCGCTGGCAGTGAGATCGTCGCCACCACGGATGCGATCGTCGCCGGCGTGCATTTCTTCGCCGATGATCCGCCGGATTCGGTCGCGCGCAAGGCGCTGCGGGTCAATCTTTCCGATCTCGCCGCGAAAGGCGCGGTACCGCTCGGCGCGCTGCTGACGCTCGCGTTGCCGGAAGGCACCAGCGACGATTGGCTCACCGAGTTCGCTCGCGGGCTCGGCGACGATTGTTTGCATTACCGCTGCCCGCTGGTCGGCGGCGATACGGTGAAGACGCCGGGGCCGCTCACGATCTCGATCGCGGCGCTCGGGCACTTACCGGCCGGCACCATAGTGAAGCGCTCGGGCGCCAAGCCAGGCGAGGTCATCGTCGTGACCGGAACTATCGGCGACGCGGCGCTTGGGCTGCCAATGCGGCGCGAGCCAAAGCGGCCCTGTTTTGCCGAGCTCGATCCGAAGGCACGCGCACATTTGACGAAGCGCTATCAATTACCCGAGCCGCGCTCATCGTTCGCAAGCGCGTTGCGCACCCATGCTTCAGCGGCGATTGACATCTCCGACGGGCTCGCAGGCGATCTCGCCAAGCTCGCGGCGGCCTCGGGTGTTTCGGCTCGTATTGAGACCAAAGACGTACCCCTGTCCGCAGCCGCGCGGCAGGTGCTCGATGCTGACCCGAGCGTCATAAAGACTATTCTCGCTGGCGGGGACGATTACGAAATCCTGGCGACGGTGTCCGATTTGCGGCTCGATGGCTTGCTCAAGGCGGCGGCGGCGCTAGGAATCGAGCTTTCGGTGATCGGACGCACGGGCAAGGGCGAGGGGGTCGAGATCATCGGCCCCGATAGCGCGCCGCTCGCGCTCGATACGCTCTCCTTCAGCCATTTCTGAGCCCGGCCGAAATCGAGGGGCGATACGGCCTGACGCATTGCTTCCTAAGGACGATTTTGGCAATGTCCGCGCCGCTCGGGTGCCGCAAAGGGCGGGGACCCGGGAATTCCGACCGAAACTCGAGGGTCCAATGACTGCTTTGTGGCTCATCGTCGCCTGCGGCCTGCTCTCCATCGTCTACGGCATATGGGCGGTCCGCTCCGTGCTCGCGTCCGATCCCGGCACGAAACGGATGCAGGAGATTGCCGCCGCGATCGCCGAAGGCGCGCAGGCCTATCTCTATAGGCAATATCTGACGATCGGAGTGGTGGGCGTCGTGTTGTTCGTCGTGCTCGGCTGGTTGCTCGGCTGGCTGGTGGCGCTGGGCTTCGCGATCGGCGCGGTGCTTTCGGGCGCGGCCGGCTTCATCGGCATGAACGTCTCGGTGCGCGCCAACGTGCGGACGGCGCAGGCTGCGACCAAATCGCTGGCCGCGGGCCTGGAGATCGCTTTCAAATCGGGCGCGGTGACCGGGATGCTGGTCGCCGGCCTCGCGCTCTTGGGCGTCACCGGCTACTACATGTTCCTTACTGCAGGCCTCGGTTACTCCGTATCGACCGGCCGCGTGGTGGTGGATTCGCTGGTGGCGCTCGGCTTCGGCGCTTCGCTGATCTCCATCTTTGCGCGTCTCGGCGGCGGCATTTTCACCAAGGGCGCCGACGTCGGCGGCGATCTCGTGGGCAAGGTCGAGGCCGGGATTCCTGAGGACGATCCTCGCAATCCGGCGACCATCGCCGACAATGTCGGCGACAATGTCGGCGACTGCGCCGGCATGGCCGCCGACCTGTTCGAGACCTATGCGGTGACCGTGGTCGCCACCATGGTGCTGGCCGCTATCTTCTTCGCGGGCTCGCCGATGCTCAATTCGATGCTGATCTATCCGCTCGCCATCGGCGGCGTCTGCATCATCACCTCCATCATCGGCACGTTCTTCGTGAAGCTGCCGGCCAACAACTCAATCATGGGCGCGCTCTATCGTGGCTTCATCGTGTCGGCGGTGCTTTCGCTGGCGGGCGTCGCGCTGGTGACGCATCTCTTGATCGGTTTCGGCACCCCGTTGCGGACTGCGGCCGGCGTCACCTTCACCGGCTATTCGCTGTTCCTGTGCGGCGTCGTCGGCTTGCTGGTCACCGGGCTTATCGTCTGGATCACGGAATACTACACCGGCACGAACTACCGGCCGGTGAAGTCGATCGCGACGGCGTCGATCACCGGCCACGGCACCAACATCATCCAGGGCTTGGCGGTTTCTATGGAAGCAACCGCGCTGCCGGCCATCGTCATCATCGCCGGAATCATCACTACCCATATTCTGGCTGGGCTATTCGGTATCGCGATCGCGGTGACCACGATGCTGGCGCTCGCCGGCATGGTGGTGGCGCTCGACGCTTTCGGCCCGGTCACCGACAACGCCGGCGGCATCGCCGAGATGGCGGGGCTGCCGAAGGAAGTGCGCAAGTCCACCGACGCGCTCGATGCGGTCGGCAACACCACCAAGGCAATCACCAAGGGCTACGCCATCGGCTCGGCGGGCCTCGGCGCGCTCGTGCTGTTCGCGGCCTATACGTCGGATCTGCAGTACTTCATCTCGAACGCGCCGCGCTTCCCGTACTTCCAGGGCGTGCGGCTCGATTTCTCGCTGTCGAATCCGTACGTGGTGGTCGGACTGCTGTTCGGCGGGCTGCTGCCGTATCTGTTCGGCGCCATGGGCATGATGGCGGTCGGACGCGCGGCGTCGGCGATCGTCGAGGAAGTGCGCCGGCAATTCCGCGAGAAGCCGGGCATCATGCAGGGCAAGGAAAAACCCGATTACGGCCGTGCCGTCGACATGCTGACCAAGGCGGCGATTAAGGAAATGATCATCCCGTCGCTCCTGCCGGTGCTGTCTCCGATCTTCGTCTATTTCACCGTGTACTTCATCGCCGGCAAGAGTCAGGCGTTCGCGGCGGTAGGCGCTATGTTGCTCGGCGTGATCGTCACCGGTCTGTTCGTGGCGATCTCCATGACCTCGGGCGGCGGCGCCTGGGACAACGCCAAGAAATTCATCGAGGACGGCCATTATGGCGGCAAGGGCTCGGAAGCCCACAAGGCCGCGGTCACCGGCGATACGGTCGGCGATCCCTACAAGGACACGGCCGGCCCGGCGGTGAACCCTATGATCAAGATCACCAACATCGTGGCGCTGCTGCTGCTGGCGATCCTCGCGCACTGATCCGTGCGCGAGCGGACGATTTCAGCGGCTGCCGCCGAACGGGTTGAAGTTCAGGCCCTTGAAGATCTGGGTGAGGAAGCTCAGTTCCTCACCGCCGGTCGGCGTCGTACGGCTGATGAAGTCGAACACCTTGCCGTCCTTCATGCCGTAATTGGCAATGCGCGTCACGCGCCGTTCGGGGTCGAAATAAACCGCTAGCACCCTCTGGTCGACGACCTCCGCCTGCAGGAAGGCGGTCTTCTGCGATTTCTGCGAGATGTAATAGAACGCCTCGCCGCTCACGGTTGCAACCGTGGAGGGCGTGCCGAGCACCAGTAGTACCTGGTCCTGGCTGGATCCGAGCGGAACCTGCTCGAGCGACGTCTCGTCGAAAACGTAGCCGCGCTGGTAGGTATTGGTGAAGCAGCCGCTCACAAGCAATGCGAGCAAGCTAGCTGCGAAAACTCCGCGAACTGCGTGCAGGAATTCGGAAAACGTTTGCAAACGCATGGAAATCAAGGCCCGCACATCCCCTTGTCTCGACCGTCGGCCTGACGTAACCCGCCCCCCATCCGATTGCAATGCGGGCCGCCCTTGAGCAGGCCCTGGGCAGAAACCATGTTTACGCGGCTCATGCGGCGCGATCCCCTCGATACCAATATCGAGAAGCTCTATGGCGCGATCGTGGCGCAGGCACGGGCGCCGGCCTTCTATTCGGCTTACGGCGTGCCGGATACTGCGGCGGGGCGCTTCGATATGATCGTGTTGCACGTGCATCTCGTGGTTCGGCGGCTGGTGGGCGAGGGCGCCGAGCGACCCACGGCCGGCCGGGAACTCTGCGAGCGCTTCTTCTCCGACATGGACGCGAACCTGCGCGAGCTCGGCGTCGGCGATCTCGCCGTACCGCGGCAGATGCGGGACATTGCCGAGGCCTATTACGGCCGGGCCAAAAGCTACGACGCGGCGCTGCAGGAGAAGGGAGAGGCCGCGCTCGCGGCCGTGCTCGCGCGCAACGTGTTCGGCAAGCCGGAGCCGGTGTCGGCGGTTTCTGAGCGGCTCGCGCGCTATATCCACCGTCTCCAGACAACGCTCGCGGCGCAGCCTGAGGATTCGATCGTGCGCGGCGAAATCGCGTTTCCCCGGCCGGAGGATGCATGAAGAAGGACTCGCGCTCCTGGTCGTATGCGATCTCCGTTTCCGATCTGTCGCCGGACGGGATCGAGCTCACGCTCGCTCCGAACAAGGAGGTTCGCGCCGAGCTTGCCCGGCAAGCGGGCGTGCTCGCGGTGCCAGAGCTGGTGGCAAAACTCAAAGTTTCGCCCGACGGCCACGGCGGCGCCGAGGTCGAAGGCAGACTCGAAGCGGCAGTGCGGCAGACCTGTATCGTCAGTCTCGATCCATTCGACAACAAAGTGAGCGAACCGATCGAGATCCGCTTCGCTCCGGCTTCCGCGGCCCGGCCGGCTGGCGGCACGATCGACGTCGGTCTTGAAAATCCGCCCGATCCGCTGGTCGATGGGGCGATCGATCTTGCCGCGGTGGTCGCCGAGTATCTGACGCTCGCAATCGATCCTTATCCACGCAAACCCGGGGCCGTGTTCAAGCCGCCGAAGCAGGCTCGAGATAAGGGCGAATCACCCTTCGCCGCACTCAAGAAGCTCAAGCCACGCCGCAGTAAGGCTTGACCCGTGGGCATATTCCTTCTGTTGTCTCCGGGCTACGAAACGCTATGGTCCAACGGCTCCGGCGGCCGCCGGGAAATGCCTGAACCCCGCTCACAAGGCTAGGCCGGCGCATGTCCAATCACGTGCGAATTGCCCTCGACGCCATGGGCGGCGACCACGGCCCGGCAGTAGCCGTCGGCGGCGCGGCGATCGCACTCGAGCGCCATCCGGATTCCCGCTTCCTGCTGTTCGGCGACGAGAAGGCGATCCTCTCCGAGCTCGAGCATCACGCAGAGCTACGCGAGTCTGCACGCATCGTTCACACCGACATCGTCGTGCGTATGGACGACAAGCCGAGCCAAGCGCTGCGGCAGACGCGCCGCACGTCGTCGATGTGGATGGCGATCGACGCGGTGCGCCAACGCGAGGCCGACGTCGCGGTGTCGGCCGGAAACACCGGCGCGCTGATGGCGATGGCGAAGATTTGCCTCAGGACCATGGCCGGCATTGATCGTCCCGCGATCGGCGGAATCTGGCCGACCATCCGCGGCGAGAGCATCGTGCTCGATCTCGGCGCCTCGATCGGGGCCGAGGCGCAGAATCTAGTGGATATGGCGATCATGGGCGCGGCCATGTCACGGGTGCTGTTCGAACTCGACCGGCCAACGGTCGGCCTGCTCAATATTGGCGTCGAGGAGGTCAAGGGCGTCGAGGAAGTTCGCGAGGCCGGGCGCATGTTGCGTGAATTCAATTTTCCCGATCTCGACTATGTCGGTTTCGTCGAAGGCGACGATATCGGCAAGGGGACCGTGGATGTGGTGGTGACCGAAGGTTTCGCCGGCAATATCGCGCTCAAAGCGGCCGAGGGTACCGTGCGCCAGATGAGCGAATATCTGCGCGCCGCCTTTAACCGGACCTGGAGCGCGCGGATCGGTTATCTGCTCGCGCGCCGATCGTTGCAGACGGTGCGGGACCGCATGGACCCGCGCGAATTGAACGGCGGGCTGTTTCTTGGGCTCAATGGAGTGGTGGTCAAGAGCCACGGCGGCACCGACGCGCATGGCTTCGCGACCGCTGTGGACCTCGGCTACGACGTGGTGCGCAACGACTTGCAGCACCGGATCGCCGCCGGCATTGCCCGGCACGCGGCCGGCGAACAGCGCCTCGCCGGGAGAGCCGTATCGTGAGCGTGAAGCGTTCGGTGGTGCGGGGCGTCGGCAGCTATCTTCCCGCCCGGGTGTTGGCCAACAAGGAGCTATCCCAGCTCGTCGAAACCAGCGACGAGTGGATCGTGCAGCGCACCGGCATCAAGGAGCGCCACATCGCGGCCAAGGGCGAGGTCACCTCGGATCTCGGGCTGGCAGCCGCGCGGGCGGCGCTGAAACAGGCGAATATCGCGGCAGATTCAGTCGATCTCATCGTGCTCGCCACCTCAACGCCGGACCAGACGTTTCCGGCGACCGCGGTCACGATCCAGGCCGAGCTCGGCATCACCCAAGGGGCAGCCTTCGACCTGCAGGCGGTTTGCTCGGGCTTCGTTTTCGCGGTTGCGACCGCCGACAAGTATCTGCGCAGCGGCGATTTCAAATGTGCGCTGGTGATCGGAGCCGAGACCTTCTCGCGCATCCTCGACTGGACTGACCGCTCGACCTGCGTCCTGTTCGGCGACGGAGCAGGGGCAGTGGTCATGGAGATAATCGACCAGCCGGGCACGCGCGAGGATCGCGGCGTGCTCACGACGCATTTGCGTTCCGACGGGCGCCACCGTTCCAAGCTTTATGTCGACGGCGGGCCGTCCTCGACCCAGACCGTGGGTCATTTGCGCATGGAGGGCCGGGAGGTCTTCCGCCATGCGGTCGGCAACATCACGGACGTGATCGAGTCCGCATTCGCAGCCACGGGCTATGGTGCCGGGGACGTCGACTGGTTTGTGCCGCATCAGGCCAACAAACGGATTATCGACGGCAGTGCGCGCAAACTCGGTATCGCACCGCAAAAAGTCGTCACCACGGTCGACCGTCACGCCAATACCTCGGCGGCCTCGATCCCGCTGGCGCTGGCGGAAGCGGTCGAGGACGGCCGGATCAAGCCGGGGCACCTGGTGCTGCTGGAGGCCATGGGCGGAGGCTTCACCTGGGGCTCGGCCCTGATCCGCTGGTAGGCGGATTGACCGGGGCGCAAACGGCGAATATCGTTTGAATATCAGAAGGATAAATCCATTGACCGGGGCACAGGGGGCGGCAATGGCCGAGCGGACCATCACGCGGGCTGACCTAAGCGAAGTCGTCTATCAAAAGGTTGGACTTTCCCGCACCGAATCAGCTTCTTTGGTAGAACTAGTGCTGCGCGAGATCGGTGATTCGCTCGCGCGCGGCGAAAACGTGAAACTTTCGTCGTTCGGCTCGTTCGTCGTGCGCCAGAAGGGCAGACGGATCGGCCGTAACCCGAAGACGGGGGAGGAAGTTCCGATTGAGCCGCGCCGCGTCATGGTGTTCAAGCCCTCGAACATCCTGAAAAGCCGGATCAACGATCGTACCGACGGCAAGAAACGTTGAGAGGGTCTTGAGGCAGGTACGTGGAGAAAGGCCCCGACGCCTTCCGCACCATCAGCGAGGTCGCGCATGACCTCGGCCTGCCTCAGCATGTGCTCCGCTTCTGGGAAACGCGCTTCGCGCAAATTCGTCCGATGAAGCGCGGCGGCGGCCGCCGCTATTACCGGCCGGAAGACGTCCTGCTGCTGCGCGGCATCCGTCATCTGCTCTACGAGGAAGGCTATACGATCCACGGCGTGCAGCGCATTCTGCGCGACCGCGGCGTGCGCCACGTCTATGCGATCGGCCTGGCGGTCGAAAAGCTCAACGTGCGGCTCGATACCGAGGGAATTCCCGGCGAGGAGCTCGGCGCGCGCGAGGACGAGCGCGCGGGTCTTTCGGGATTGCTCGATTACCTGCCCGCGCTGCTGGCGCCGCGCACCGATGCCGGCGATGAAATGCGGCGCGACGCGGAACTGCCCGATCCTCCGGAAATGCGCGACGAAGACATGGAGCCGATCCCGTTCCGCCGTTCGCATGCGGCCGATGCACCGCGGCCGGCGCAGGACGAAGAATTCGCCGCCACCGAGGGCGCCCGGCAATCGGCCGAGGCGGCGCGCATCCTGCGCACCACCCTGCAGGAGCTTTCCGAATGCCGGCGCCTGCTCGACGCTGCGCGCGAAGACGGCCGTTGATCGCTCGCGGCGCCTGAGCTTCTCTAGACCCGATTTTTAGTAGTGGGTCCGTTTGAATTTTATTGCGCCACTAGGGTCGGATGGTGGGCGGATTGGTGGTCGGCGTGGTAGGTGCCGCAACATCCGGCGCGCTGACAGTGGGCTGCTTGGTCTTCGGGGTACGAACCGTTGGCTGCCGCCCCGTTGGCGCGTCTGGGGTGCGCACGGTCGGCGTCCGCACAGTGGGCTGCTTGGTCTTCGGAGTACGAACCGTTGGCTGCCGCCCCGTTGGCGCGTCTGGGGTGCGCACGGTCGGCGTCGGCACAGTGGGCGATACCTGCTCCCGGCAATACTTTTGTTTTAGGTCAGCATATTCATTCTGTCGCTGGTTCGGCGTTTCGAGCCAATCGGTTTTACACCTTGCAGCCCCTGCTTTGCCGATCGCAGTGCCCCTCTGCCTTACTTTGAAGGCTCGTTCAGCATAAGTGCAATCGCCCGTTGCGATAAGCCTATCCCTCAATAGTACCCATTCGCGATCGAGAGCCCTCAACTTCTCCAGGACCGGTTTTAGACAGGCTTCTTCTGACCGAGCACTTGCTTGCTGTGCTACCGTAACGCTCAACACAAAACCAAAAAAAACGAAGTATAGACGCCACATTGCCATCTCGATGTCCTGCGCGAGTAGTCTGGGGTCCGTTGGAAGTTAGCTCTTGTCGCAATTCGACTCGTCAATTTTGCAATACTGACTTCGACCCGGTTTGGCCGTTGCTCGGCAGCCAGCTATTGCCTGCCGCTCTGCCGTTGCTAGATCAGCATCGACGGCCCAACCCAGGCCTCCTGGGCCGGGCTCAAGGTCCCAAGCAATCGCGAAACATTTGTTTTTGAAGGTCGCGACCGTTTTGCAGTATTGGGCTGCCCTCTTTTCCATGCGGCAATCGGCGAGCGCAAGCGCTTCTGCCCGTGCTTTGGTTGCGTTACCGGCAAATCCGTAGGAAAAACCATCAGGAGTGAGTCCGATTGCCAGCGAACCGTCGGTTAGCTCCGGCTGCGATACAAGCGCCGCGGTAGTAAGCACCATCGCAAATAGACTTAGGCGTTTCTGATTCATGCTCTTTCCAATCCTCCAACACCTTCACGATATACCCACTACCCGATTTTTAGTCGATCTCGCCGACGCTTATTCGGCGGTGATCTTGTTCGCCTCGATGATCGGCTTCCAGCGCGCGAGTTCGTCTTGCATGTATTTGGCGAGCTCCGCGGGCGTGCTGGCCACGACTTCCATCATCGCCTTGCTGAGCGTCGCAACCGTAGCCGGATCGCGCAACGCCGCCACGACTTCGCGATTGATTTTGGCGACCAAAGCGGGCGGCGTCTTGCCGGGCGCGACGACGCCGATCCAGGCATTGGCCTCGACGCCCGGGAGGCCTTGTTCGGCGAGCGTAGGAATCTCGGGGAACACGCTGGAGCGCTTGGCGGCAGCGACGCCGATGGCCTTGAGCTTGCCCGCGCGTACGTGCGGGACGACGGAAATCGGCGGCATGCAGCCCAGCGCCACTTCGCCGGCGAGCAGCGCCGTGACGGTCTGGGGCGAGCCGGAATAGGGAATCTGCACGATCTTGGTGCCGCTCTTGGCGGCCACGAGCTCCATGGAAAGGTGTGCGATCGTCCCAGCGCCGAAAGAAGCATAATTATAGGTGCCTGGTTTCTCCTTCAAAGCCGCCAAGGTTTCCTTCAAATTCGAAGCGGGGAAATTGTTGGCTGCGACCAGCACGCAAGGCTGCGATACGGCCCAACTCACGGGCGCCAAATCCTTGAACGGGTCGTAGGGCATCGTCTTGTAAAGCAGCGTGTTGTTCACCAACGGCCCCGTGATGCTGACGCCGATGCGGTAGCCGTCGGGTTCGGCTTTGGCCACCAGATCGGTGCCGATCATGCCGCCGGCGCCGGGCTTGTTCTCGATCAGAAACTGCTGGCTGAGCTTGGCCGAGAGGCGATCGGCCATGGCGCGGGCAAGGAGGTCCGGTGTCGAGCCGGCCGGGAAGGGCACCACGATCCACACCGGCTTCTGCTTCGGCCAGTCGTCGGCGGTTTGCGCCGAGGCGGCGGCGGGCAGCAGCAACAAGGCGAGGCTGAGCAGGAACTTCTTCAAGGGCGTAGTCCTCCAGATGGGCGACCGCTTGTCACGGATCGTGAATTGAATGGTCGGAGCGGCCGGATTTGAACCGGCGACCCCCTGTCCCCCAGACAGGTGCGCTAACCGGGCTGCGCCACGCTCCGACCGGAGCCGGACTATAGGTGCGGGTGCGGATCGGCGCAACGCGCGCCGTTCGTTCAAGCCGCGCGGGCGCCGAGGATGCGCGTGCGTACGCGGTCGGCGAGCGGGGTGGCGAGCTCCACTGCATAGTTGAGCGCGGTCTTCATTCGTTTCTGCGAAGGGCGCTCGACATGGCGCCAGATCAGCCAGGAAAGCGCGGCGACGGCCGCGGTCGTGCCGACGATAAGCACGGTGGGGGAAGCTGCGCCTTCGAACCGGTTGAGCAGCATGTATCCGATGTGCTGGTGCAGGAGATACATCGGGTACGTCATGCCGCCGATGGCGAGCACCAGCGTGGCCGGCAGCGGAACCCGGCGCACGCGCAGCGCCAGCGCAACTGCGCCGATCGCCGTGATACTCAAGGCGGCGATCACTCGCGCGTCCAGCGTGATGTTGTAATGCTCGCGCGACCATTGCGCGTTGCCGATGGCCTGATTGATGGAGATCACGGTCGCGAGCAGGAGCAGGATCTTCAGCAGCGGCGTGCGCCGCCCGGTGTACATCTCGTAGAGCAGCAGGCCGGCTGCAAAAAACCCACTCTGATTGGTGATGAACAGTCGCATCAGAATTCCTGAATGCAGCACGGCCTCGTTCAGTAACGAGATCGCCATCCAAAAGACGACGATGAGCTCGATGTGCTTGCGGAAGTGGCCGGTGGCCAGGAATAGCGCGACCCAGCCGTAGAAGGTGATTTCGTAAACGATCGACCAGTAAGCGCCGTCCATGAACGGCTGCTTGAGCGCGGGCGCGACGATGAAGAGATTGGCGAACCAGTGCATGAACGTGGTCTCGAAGCGCGGCGCGCCGATCGCGATTGTGGCGATGAAAGTCAGCGTCATGCAGAGGATGAAAGCCGGGTAGATGCGCGAGCTGCGCGCGATGGCGAAATTGACTGCGCTGCGTCCCTCGGCGGAATAGGCGATCACGAAGCCGCTGATGACGAAGAACAGCTGCACGCCGAAATCGCCGTATTTCGCGAACCATTGCAAGTCCGGGAGCGACGTCGCGGTGTAGCCGTCGGCCGCCGCGCCGCGGAAGCCGTAGTGGAACAGAACCACAGCCAGCACCGCGAACATGCGCAGCAGATCGAGGACCTCGACGCGGCTGCGGCTTTCGCTCGCGGGCGATGGATGCGGATTGCTCATGCTATTGCCCTCGCGCGACGTGGCGTGCAGGCTCTATAGCGCTGCGCAGCGATGGCGCCGCCCCACAGCGTGCCGAGCAGCAGCCAGAAATGGCGCCAGTGATCGGTGTCTATGATCGCGCCCTCGATTACGACGCCGATGAAGGTGGCGAAGACTGCGAGCATGACCGGCCGCCAGGGCGT
Source organism: Xanthobacteraceae bacterium (assembly GCA_036559465.1). Taxonomy (GTDB): domain Bacteria; phylum Pseudomonadota; class Alphaproteobacteria; order Rhizobiales; family Xanthobacteraceae; genus JAHFPN01. The sequence goes on along the minus strand of DATBTC010000053.1, from coordinate 2,134 downwards.
GTCGGCGCGGGTCGCTTTGAAGCCGACGAACAGCGTGAGCACGACAAGCAGGAGATACGAGATGCCAGCGATCCAGCCGCCGGCCATGAAGGAGTTGAGATAGACGTTGTGCGCGTCCTCGGGGAAATAGCGAACGAATTGCAGCGGCCCGATGCCGAACGGATTGTCGAGCGCTAGCGCAGCGCCAAGGATATGCCGGCCGAAGCGGCCGAGATGGCCGACGTCATAGGCCTGCTCCAGGCTCGCGCGCTCGGTGAACAGCGCGCCGACCGACTGCATGGAAAGGAGCGCCGCGATTGCCACGCCGATCACAAGGGCGGCGGCGATGCTCGCAAGCACGATGCGCCCACGCTCACGGGCGTTGTTGCTGATCGCAAACAGGAAGATCACATAGAGTGCAGCGGAGAAGGCGAAATGCGCCCAGGCGCCGCGCGAGAAGGTCAGAAGCAGCGCGACCACGAATAGTGCCAGCGCCGGGCTACCGGTCAGGACGTTCCGCATGCCACCGGAGAGCACGCGACGGATACAGAGCAACGCGGGCAATACCAGGAACGGCCCGAGCACGTTGGGGTCCTTGAAGGTGCCCTTGGCGCGGCCATAGCGGAGCAGCTCTTCGGAGCCCGGGATCAGCTGAAAATAAGCCAGTATCGCCAGGATCGCGACGATCACGGCCGCGGCCGTGTAACCGGCGAGCAGAAGATCGAGCCGACGTCCGGTGTCCTCGGCCAGCACGCAGGCAAAGAAGAACGCGGTCGCGACCATGAACCAGGAAACGAGCGTCCATTGGAAAGTGTTTTCGCGCCCGAGCACCGGGACGACGCCGATCGTCAGCCCGATGCAATAGACGACCAGGAGGAGAAGAAGCGGCAGTTGGCCCGCGCGCAGCGGCAGCCCCGTGAAGAAGAACAGCGCCATGGTGGCCAGCGCCACCACTTCGTAGGGCGAAGGCTCCATCAACACGAACGCGCCGGAAAGGCCGGTGAGCCAAAGCATGAGCCCGCGCAGGCGCTCCAAGAGCGCCGCGGAACCGATGGGCACCGCGACTGCGTGGGCCATCAGTAGGCGTTTTCGGTCTTGAGCAGCGCGAAGGGCGTGCGCGCGAGAATGTAAAGGTCGAACAGCACCGACCAGTTCTCGATATAGAAAAGGTCGTGCTCGACGCGGCGCTGGATCTTTTCGCCGGTGTCGGTTTCGCCGCGCCAGCCGTTGACCTGCGCCCAGCCGGTGATGCCCGGCTTCACACGGTGGCGCGCGAAATAGCCGTCGACCACCTCGTCATAGAGCTGGTTCTGCGCCTTGGCATAGACCGCGTGCGGCCGCGGGCCGACGAGCGAGAGATTGCCCTTGATCGCGACGTTGATGAGCTGCGGCAGCTCGTCGAGCGAAGTCTTGCGAATGAAGCGGCCGACGCGGGTCACGCGCGCGTCGTCCTTGGTGACGAGCTTGGCGGCATTGGCGTCGGTCTGGTCGATATACATCGAGCGGAACTTGAACACTTCGATCAGCTCGTTGTTGAAGCCGTAGCGCTTCTGGCGGAAGAACACCGGCCCCTTGCTGTCGAGCTTGATGGCGATGGCGACCAGCGCCATCAGCGGCACGGCCGCGAGCAGCAACAGTCCGCCGACGACGCGGTCGAACAACCATTTGACGACGTAGTTCCAGTCGGTGAGCGGCTTATCGTAGACGTCGAGGGTGGGCACGTTGCCGATGTAGGAATAGGCGCGCGGACGGAAGCGCAGCCGGCTCATGTGCGCGGCCAGGCGTAGATCGATCGGCAGCACCCAGAGCTTCTTGACCATCTGCAGCACGCGCTCTTCGGCGGTGATCGGGATCGACACCAGCAGAAGGTCGATGCGGGTGCGCCGCGCGAACTCGACCAGCTCGTCCACGGTGCCGAGCTTGGCGACGCCGGCGACTTGCGGCGGCGAGCGGTCGTCGTTGCGGTCGTCGAAAATGCCGCAGATCGAAAGATCGGAGTCCTTCTGCGCCCGCAGCGCGTCGATCAGCGCCTCGCCCGCCTTGGCGCCGCCGACGATGACGGTGCGGCGGATCAGGCGGCCCTCGCGCGTCCAGCGGCGAACCAACACGGAGAGCGCGGTGCGGCCAGCAAATAGCAGGAGCACCGTGCCGCCGT
>DATBTC010000052.1:0-3308 GCA_036559465.1 Xanthobacteraceae bacterium | reverse complement strand
ACGAACATGGAGCGGCCCGGCCTGCAGGCGCTGCGCGCGCTGCTTTCGACCGTCGAGGTGGCCTTGTTCTACTGGGCGGTCGCGTATCTTCCGCTCGCCGACGTGGTGACCTTCTATCTCGCCGGGCCGATCTACGTGACGGCGCTGTCCGTGATCCTGCTCGGCGAGCATGTCGGTTGGCGGCGTTGGACCGCTGTGATCGTCGGTTTCATCGGCGTGCTCATTGCGTTGCGTCCGTCGGCGGCGAGCTTCACGTGGCCCGCGCTGATCGCGCTTGCGGGCAGCGTGTTCTTTGCCTTCCTCATGATCATCACGCGCATGGTGCGCGGCACGTCCGACGCGGTGCTGGTGGGCACGCAGACCATTGGCGCACTCGTATTCGGCATCCTAGCTGCGCCGTTCGGATGGGTGACGCCGAGCTTGCGCGATTTCCTGTTGCTCGCGCTTGTCGGAATCGTGGCGCTCATCGCGCACGCGGCCACCAATCGCTCGTTGAAGCTCGCGCCCGCGAGCGTCGTCGTTCCATACCAGTACACGCTCATCGTCTGGGCGGTCGTGTTCGGATATTTCGTGTTCGGCGACGTGCCCGAGACGCTATTGCTCGCCGGCGGGGCCATCATCGTGGCCGCGGGCATTTTCATCTTCCTGCGCGAGCAAGCCACGGCACCGCCGGACCGGCCGCCGGTCCCGCCCGAGCCGCACGCGTGAGCTTGCGCCGCGCTTGAAGAGTTCATCTGGCTTTCCTTGCGGCCCGCGTACGCTTTGGAAGCGACGTGGTGCCCCAGGCGCGCAAGGACGCCCAAGTGCGCTGGTCGAGCCGGAAGCGGTCCGAAGGCACCGAGGCGCCGAGCGCGCGGACGCGGCACAGGCCCGCGCCGGTCCATTGAAAGCCGCACTTCTCCAGCACCCGCCGCGAGGCAAGGTTGGTCACGCGGCAGCTTCCGAGCAGCTGCGTGAGCCCACCCTCAGTGAAGGCGTGGTCGATCACCGCGTGCGCGGCTTCCGTGGCGATGCCCCGGTTCCAATAGGACTCGCCGAGCCAGTAGCCGAACTCCGGCGTCGATTCCTCGCGCGGCGCGTAGCCGCACGCACCGACGAACGCGTCGGTCTCTTTCAGGAAAATTCCAAACGTGGCTCCGCCTTCGGCCACGACGATAGTCGTGAGCCAGGCTTGCGCGTCTTTGACGCTATAGGGATGCGGGATCGTCGAGGTCATCTCGGCGATCTTGCGGTTGTTGGCTAGCGCGGCGATCTGGTCCATGTCCTCGAGACGCGGCGCGCGCAGCACGAGCCGCTTGGTTTCGAGGACGGGAATACTCGGCTCCGCGGACGGAGACCCACTGAAAATTTCGAGTGCGGTCATTGACGGGTCCTCCAAAAACACGAGGGGAGACGCAACTCGTCTCCCCTGGATTTCGGACCCGCTTTTTCGAGGTCCACCGGTTTGACGAGATGCCGGTGGGATCCTCGATGAATCTCCACCGCTATTTTGCCGTAGCCTCCGGCATCGGGACTACGGACACGACGACACGGGCGGCTTTGTTGGTGAACTCGACTCGCCCGGCCCGAAGCGCAAAAAGGGTATGGTCTTTGCCCAAGCCCACGTTCGCGCCCGGATGACATTTGGTGCCGCGCTGGCGCACGAGAATGTTGCCGGCGAGCACGTCCTCGCCGCCATAGCGTTTCACGCCCAGCCTGCGACCCTTGGAGTCGCGGCCGTTGCGCGAAGAACCGCCTGCCTTTTTGTGCGCCATAACTAGGCTCCGAATTCCACTTCTTTATACACGGATTTTGTGACGGACAAACGAATTCACTTCTTCTTTTTGCCCTTGATTGCGGACTTCGCTGATTTCTCGGATTTCTTGGCCGCCTTCTTGGATTTCTTGGACTTGGCCTTGGCTTCGGCCTTCTCCTCGGCCGTCTTGGCGGGCTTCGGCTCGGCTTTTGGCCTGGCGGCCTTGGAGGGCTTGGCTCCGCCGGTGAGAATCTCGGTGAACCGAACCACGGTGAATTCCTGCCGGTGACCGCGGCTGCGGCGCGAATTCTTGCGCCGGCGCTTCTTGAAGGCGATCACCTTGTCGCCGCGCGAATGCTCCATGACCTCGGCTGCGACGGATGCGCCGGCTACCATGGGGGTGCCGATCTCCATCTTCTCGCCGCCCAGGATCAGCACCGGAAAGGTGACGATCTCGCCGGGCTCCGCCACGAGCCGCTGGACCGTGAGCGTCTGGTCGGTGGCGACCCGATATTGCTTACCGCCCGTCTTGATCACCGCAAACATGGTTTTGTTCCGAATTTGGCGCGGGCGCAGGGCCCGGCAACAAACGCGCGGGCCTAGGCCCGCGCTTTCGCGATGCTTATGGCGGGGCATGCCCACCCTGTCAAGAAAAGGCCGTGGCAGGGGCTATGCGGCTCGCCTGCCCGCTGTGTGCCAGCAAAGCCTTCCGCGCGAAGAAGTCGCGGTGCGGCTAGTCGAGCTAATGCACGGAACGTGCAAAACTAAGCAATCGCCGCTCGCGGTGCGCGGGTGGGACGGGTATGAACGCACATGAATGGTGTGAAAACCAAGCCGGACGCGGACCGGGCGGCCAAGCCGTTCGCCGTCGCGCCGATCGATTGCGATGTGCACATCGCCGTGCCCTCGATGCATGCGCTGGTGCCCTATCTCGACGACTATTGGCAGGAGGCGGTGCGCACGCGCGGGCTCGACCGCCACCAGATGAACGTCACCGGCAACTCGGCCAATGCGCCGATCTCCGCGCGGCCCGATTGGCGGCCGAAATCCGGGGCGCCCGGCACCGATCTCGAAGCGCTGCGTAGCCAATTGCTCGATCCGTTCGGGACCAAGTTTGCGATCTGCAACTGCGTCTATGGCGCGCAGGTGCTGCACAACGAAGACATGGCCGCCGCGCTCTGCCGCGCGGTGAACGACTGGATCGCGCGCGAATGGCTGGAGCGTGAGCCGCGGCTGCGCGCCTCGATCGTGGTTCCGGTGCAGAACCCGCAACTTGCCGTCGAGGAGATCGAGCGCCGCGCGGAGGACAAACGCTTCGTGCAGGTGCTCCTGCCGGTCATGGGTGAGATGACGCTCGGGCGGCGCATCTATTGGCCGATCTATGAAGCGGCCGAGCGTCACGGGCTCGCGGTCGGCATCCACGCGGGCTCGAGCTACCGCTATGCGCCGAGCTCGATCGGCTGGTCGTCGTATCAGCTTGAAGATTACGTGCTGCAGTCGGGCGCGTTCGAAAACCAGTTGCTCAGCCTTATCGCCGAAGGCGTGTTCGCCAAATATCCCGCGCTCAAGGTCG
>DATBTC010000051.1:0-24767 GCA_036559465.1 Xanthobacteraceae bacterium | reverse complement strand
ACGATGCCGTTGCAGGTGAAGGCCGCCTACAATGGCCGCGACATGTTCTTCCGTTATCGATGGCCGACGAAGCAACCCTCGATCTATCACGACATGCTGAAATTCGAGGGCGGCAAGTGGGCACGCATCGGCGCGAGCATCGCCGGCCCGGAGCCGCTGGGCATCTACGAAGACCGCGTCACCATGCTGGTCGACGACGGCAGCGTGCCGGCGTTCGCGCGCTACGGCGGCTACATCACGGTCGGTGACCGCATGCGTTTCTTCACCAACGAAGCCAAGCCCGCGGAAGTCCTCGCGCATCCCTATCTCGGCCAGAAGAAGAAACAAGTCGAGGTTGGTAAGCATTTGCCGGAAACGCGGCTCGACATCAACGATTGGGCGTCGGTGGTGCCGGAGGAAACGCTGGCCGCGCTGCGCAAGGCCGGCTATTTTCTGGACCTCTGGCACTGGCGCGCACATCGCTCCAATCCGATCGGCGCTTCCGACGATCAGTTCGTGTTCGAGGCGCGCTATGGCGACGCCGGCAAAGGGCCGTTCGCCGACAACTGGGATGCGCAGAAGCAGCAACCGCGCTTCATGCTCAACCCGGACAAAGTCGGCCGCAGAGCCATCTCGTGGGACGACCTGGCGCAACGGAAGCTCGGCTTCGATGACGTCTACTTCATCAGCACGGAAAATTCCGTGCCCTTCGATGCCAATTACGCATGGAAGGAAGGCGACACCATTCCACGGCGTCTCTTGCAACAGCCCGAAGCGTCGCACGGCGATATCAAGGTCGTGGGCAAAGCGCGCTGGCAAGACGGCTATTGGGACGTGACCCTGAAGCGGGCGATGGATACCGGCAGTCCCGCCGACGACAAGATCATGGTCGACAAGCACGTCTATGATGTCGCCTTCGCCGTTCATCGCAATACGCTTGGCAGCCGCTGGCATTACGTTTCGCTGCCGAAGTCACTCGGGCTTGGCCGCGTCGCCGAAATGCAGGCGATCCGCTTTGACGGCGACGAGCCGAAATGGGATCAGCCATGGACCGACGTGACGCTGTTCTATCCCGGGCAGGTCAGTTGGCCGATGCTGAACAGCCGAAAGCACGCGGGCGCCGACCAGATCAAGGCGGGCGTTCCAGTGAAGTTCCGTCACAGCGAAATACAGCTCGCGCACTACGGAGTTGAAGTGGAATTCGCCGAGGAGATCCGTCGGCAGTGGCTGTACACCGTGCTTGCCGGTGTTCTGCTGATCCTCGGATTCGGAATCGCACTCAGCGGGTTACTTGCCCGCAAGGGAGCCTGATCATGGGCGCAAATCACGCTGTTCTGGTTCATTTTCCGATCGCCCTCTTGATGACGGCGACGCTTGCGATCCTGGTGCGCGCGGTCTCCGACAGCGCGTTGGCTAAAGCCATCGACCGGGCGCTTGTCCCGCTCTTGTTCATCGGCGTTCTCTCCGGAGTGGTCGCCTTCGTCGTCGGTCTCCTGGTGTGGCCCTGGGAGTCCATCTCCTCCTCGCCGCTCGGGCGCAACCATGTGCTGTTGGCAACATGGACCTTGGCCTATTGGGCCCTGCTGTTGGCGATCCGATGGATCCAGGGGGAAGCGGTCTGGGAAGGCATGATGCGCTGGGTTATGGCCGGATTGGCGATCCTCGGCAGTGCGTTGCTTGGGATTACCGGAACCCTCGGCGGTCATCTCGTCGGCATCTATACGGAGGTGTCGGAGATTCTGCGTTTCTTCGGCTGGGAGGTCTACACCACCTATTATGTGCCGAATCTCACGCTCGCGATTATCGTGCTTGCAGCGGTGATTTTGGCGGTTTTGGGAATTTTGGGAAGGCGACGGCTCGCCTAACTGCAGGGACCACGTCCGAGTAGGGTCAACCTGAGACATTGCTGCTACCAAACGAAAACGGCGCGGGAAAATCCCGCGCCGTAAATTCTCTTCGTGTAGAGACTTAGCCTACGGCGATCGGCGGCGTCAGCACCACCCGACCGACGACCTTGCCGGCGCGGAGATCGTTCAGCGCGGCGTTGACGTCCGCGAGCTTGCGCGTGGTGAGCGGCACGTCCGGCATGCCCTTGCGGCGCACGAGCTCGAGCAGCTCCGCCATCTCCGGCAGACTGCCCACGTAAGAGCCCTGCACCGTCATCGCCCGCAGGGGAAACATCGGCGTCGAAATCGTGATGTCGCCTCCGAACAGGCCGACGATGACGAGCCTGCCGCCCTTGCCGATCAGGCTGTCGATACCGAGGCGCGCCGTGCTCGATGCCCCGACGAGATCGATCGCGGCCCAGGCGCCGCCATTGGTCATCGCCCTGATCTGCTTCGCCGCGTCCGGTGCGGCGCCGTCGACCACGGCTTGCGCGCCGGCCTGCATCGCCGCCTCGCGCTTGGCCGGGTCGATGTCGACCATGATCGCTCCCTTCCCGCCCATGATCTTGTGCAGGCCGAGGCACATCAGCCCGAGGCCGCCCGCGCCGATGATTACCACCGGCTCTTCGGCAAGCACGGGGCCGATCTTCTTCAGTGCGCCATAGGTGGTAACGCCCGAGCACGCGAGCGGCGCGACCCGCTCCGGCGGCAGATCACCGATATCGAACAGGTAACGGGGATGCGGAACTATCAGGTAATCGGCATAACCGCCGTTGCTGTATACGCCGAGGCTGCGCGGCTTCATGCAAAGCTGTTCCTCGCCGCGTTTGCACACGGCGCACTCGCCGCAGCCCATCCAGGGATGCACCAGCCGCCGGTCGCCGATCTTTACGTCCCTGGTCTCGGCGCCGACCGCGACCACCTCGCCGACATTCTCGTGGCCCATGGTGAGCGGCAGCTTGATGCCGCGCTCCAGGAGATTCATCCGCTTGCCGCCGCCCATCTCGTAGAAGCCGTCCCAGATATGCAGGTCGCTGTGGCAGACGCCCGCGGCAAGCACCTTGAGCAGGACTTCGGTGCCGGCGGGCTTGGGCGTCGGCCGCTCCATCAGGCGCAAGGGCGCGCCGCATTCGCAGACGTCGTAGCTTCTCATGGCCGCCCCCTCGGTATCTCAACGGTCATGAAGCCCCCGCGCAGGGCCTCTAGTCAAACGAAAACGGCGCGGGAAAATCCCGCGCCGTTTCCGGTATCGTGTTGTGGCGGTTCAGCCTTTGCGCATGATCGGCGGGGCGTAGCCGCCGTCGTCGAGCATCCAGCGCATGCCGAGCATCACGTCGTGCGAATAGATGCCGCGGAAGTACATCGGTTGGCAAGCCGTGCAGGTGCCGTCGAGATTGGTGAGAATTCCAGTCTTGCCGTCGCCGAGGCTGACGAAGCGATAGCCGAGATCCACCGAGAAGGTCGGCGTAACCTTGTAGGCGAGGCCCGCGTAGAGCGCCCAGGCGAAATTCCACTGGGAGCCGGTGTCGGCATAGGCGCCGCCGCCGGCGATCACGTTGGTGTCGCGGAAATTGCTGATCGTGACATTGGCGAAGCCGAGGCCCGCGCCGACATAGGGCGTGATCGAGCGCCAGGTGCCGAGATCGGCGAAGGCATTGAACAGGAACAACCACTCCTTCTTGATCGCGGTGTAGTCGTTCGTATTCACGACCGGGCCCGGAGCGAGGAACGAATCGAGCGCCTTGAAGTTTGCGCCGCCGCGGTATTCGGCGCTGAAATCGAAGCGAAGCCAGCTGTTGTATTGATAGCCGACAGCGCCGCCGAAGAACGGTGCGCTGCTGAAGCCGCCGGTGTCGATCCACGTGAACCCTGGCGCTGTCGCGAACAGGACGTGGTCGAGCCCTCTGAATTGCTGATTGCTCATGCCGATATAGCCGCGCAGGTACCAGCCGCCGTATTCCTCGACCACCGGGGCCGGGATGTAGGGCATCGGCATGTCCGCGGCGCGTGCGGGCTGCAGCGTGAGCGCGGAAGCAACGACCGCGGCCAGCGCCAGATACTTAGAGTTACTCATCTTGCCATCTCCAAAAAGGCGAGCCCGCTAAGGCGGACGCCGGTTACCAGAATCGGCAAGATGGCAGCCATTGCCTAAAGAGCGCTTAACCTTAACTCTTAACCACGTTCGTTCATCGCACACACATGCGCATGGCGCGGCGCCTTGCCGGCGCTCGCTTCGCGCAGTGTTTGCTAAAAGTTAACGGGAAGTAAAAATCAGGCGGCGGCCTTGGTCAGCGCCGCGACGATGTCGTCGACCACGGCCTCGATCAGGTCGCGGTCGTCGCCCTCGCCCATCACGCGGATCACCGGCTCGGTGCCGGAAGGCCGCACCACGAGACGGCCCTTCTTGCCGAGCCGCTGTTCGGCGGCCTGGATCGCGGCGGCGACCGAGCCGTCATCGAGTGGACGGCCGGATTTATAGCGCACGTTCTTCTGCACCTGGGGCACCGGTTCGAAGCGGTGGCAGATTTCGGAAACCGGCCGGCCGAGCTTCTTGATCACGGCAAGCACCTGCAGAGCGGCGACGAAGCCGTCGCCGGTGGTGGTGTAGTCGGAAAGGATGATGTGGCCGGAAGGCTCGCCGCCGAGGTTGTAGCCGCCCTCGCGCATCTTCTCGAGCACGTAGCGGTCGCCGACCGGGGTGCGCGCGAGTGCGATGCCGAGCGAGGCCAGATGGCGCTCGAAGCCCAGGTTCGACATCACTGTCGCCACTACGCCAGAGCGCGCCAGGCGACCGTCTTCCTTGAAGCTCTCGGCGATCACGGCAAGGAACTGATCACCGTCGACGACGTGACCCTTTTCATCGACGATGACGACGCGGTCGGCGTCGCCGTCGAGCGCGATGCCGATATCGGCGCGCATCTCGCGCACCTTGGCGGAAAGCGCCTCGGGCGCGGTCGAGCCGCAATCGCGGTTGATGTTGAAGCCGTCGGGCTCGACGCCGATCGAGAACACCTCGGCGCCCAGCTCCCACAGGGCCTCGGGCGCGACCTTGTAGGCGGCACCATTTGCGCAATCGATGACGATGCGCAGGCCATCGAACGAAAGATTGCGCGGCAGCGTGCGCTTGGCGAATTCGACGTAGCGGTCCTGCACGCCGTCGATGCGCTTGGCGCGGCCGAGCGCCATGGGTTTGGCGAGCTGCTTGGACAGGTCGCCGTCGATCAGCTTCTCGATCTTCAGCTCGATCTCGTCGGAAAGCTTGTAGCCGTCGGGGCCGAACAGCTTGATGCCGTTGTCGTCGAACGGATTGTGCGAGGCAGAGATCATGACGCCGAGATCGGCGCGCATGGAACGCGCCAGCATGGCGACCGCGGGCGTCGGCATCGGGCCGGTGAGCAACACGTCCATGCCGACCGAGGTGAAGCCGCCGACCAGCGCGTATTCGATCATGTAGCCGGACAGGCGGGTATCCTTGCCGATCAGCACGCGATGGCGGTGGTCGCCGTTCTGGAACACCAGGCCCGCGGCCATGCCGACTTTCAGCGCCAGCTCGGGCGTGATCACGCCGTTCGCCCGCCCGCGGATGCCGTCGGTGCCGAAATACTTGCGCGCCATGATGTCCGGGATGCCCCGCCCTGCCCGATTGTTGCTTATTGTAGCGCGATCCTCGCACGAGAAGGTTCAAATTTCGTGAGCGAACATAACGTATCGGCCCCGTGCCGCAGTTGACGCCGTAGGCAGGCCCTGTGGACTATCCGCGCCGGCCGGAGGGGTATGGTTAATGAACGCCAAGGCGAGCACGCGCAAGGACCGGCGCGAGACCAACCCGGCCTTCGGCGGCAGGAAGCTCAAGCTCGGGACTTTTCAGACCAATCTCGACTCGGGCTGCGTCATGTCCGATCTCGACGGCAAGCTCGAGATTTCTTGGCCAAACACGCTGAGGCTCGCCAAGCTCGCGGATGAAATGGAGTTCGAGGCATTGGTGCCGGTGGCGCGCTGGCGCGGTTTCGGCGGCGCCACCAATCCGCAAGGCCCCGGGTTTGAATCCTTCACCTGGGCGGCCGGGATCAGCGCACTCACCGAAAAATGCGGCGTCCTCTCGACCGCGCATATGTCGCTCAATCACCCGATCATCGCGGCCAAGCAGGGAGCGGCGATCGACCACATCTCGAATGGCCGCTTCACGCTCAATCTGGTCACCGGCTGGAACCAGCCTGAGATCGACATGTTCGGGACGCCGATGCTGCATCACGCCGAGCGCTACGAGTGCGCCGAGGAATGGGTGCAGATCGTCAAGCGGCTGTGGACCGAAGACGAAGATTTCGATTTCGAAGGAAAATACTACAAGATCAAGAAAGGCTATTTGCAACCCAAGCCGCTGCAGAAGCCCTATCCTGCGATCATGAACGCGGCGAGCTCGGAGCGCGGCCGCCATTTCGCGGCGAAGCACTGCGACATGGTCTACACGGTCGTGCGCGGCGGCACGGACCAGAGCATGGAGACCTGGAAGGCGCACGTGCAGGCTTTTCAGAAGCTCGCACGTGAGGAGTATGGACGCGAAATAAGCGTGTGGACGCTCGCCAATATCGTTCAGGCGAATACCGAGAAAGAAGCGCGCGCGTTTTACGACTATTACGTCAACCGGAAGGGCGATTGGGAAGCCGCCGGCAACGCAGTCGAGACCTTCATGCTCGACGTCAACGCGCGCAATCTGCCGGCCGATCGCAAACGGATCATGCAGGAGGCGCTGATCGCCGGCTGGGGCGGATATAACCTGATTGGAACGAGAGAGCAGATCGTCGATGGATTGGCGACGCTATCGGAAGCGGGCATCGACGGCGTGATCCTGTGCTGGCCGCGTTTCGAGGCGGGCATGCGCGACTTCCGCGAAGCAACGTATCCGTTGCTCAAGCAGGCGGGATTGCGCGACAGTCGTTGACGATGGCTGCTGAAAATGTACTCGCTGAGAAGCGTTTCGGATTCAATCCCATGATCCATCTTGTTCTGCTCGCCGCGGCGCTGCTGATGGCGTCTCCGGCCGTGGGCGCGCCCGAAATCGGCAAGGCGACCGAGATCACCACCGAGGTGACGGGCGACGACGCCGGGTCAATCCGCGTGCTCAAGGCGGGCGACCGGGTCTTTCAGGAAGAACGTATCGCGACAGACGACAAGGGAATCGGCCAGTTCGAGTTTCATGACGACACGCGGCTCGCGATCGGCCCGGGCTCGGTGGTCAAGCTCGATCGCTTCGTGTACGGCGCCAACCGGTCGGCCACAGCCGTCACGGTCCAGCTGACCAAGGGCGCGTTCCGTTTCATCAGCGGCAAGAGCGCGAGCGGCGCCTATCAGATCGCCACGCCAACGGCGACGATCGGGGTGCGCGGCACCACGTTCGACGTATTCGTCGCCGCCGACGGGGAGATGGCGGTGGCCATGATCGACGGCGGGGTCGATGTGTGCGCCCGCCGCGGCGGCTGCCAAGCGCATAATGTCGTGGGGCGTTATCTGCATCTGACACCGGCCGGCGCTATTTCTGTACGTGAGCGCTGGGACGGCACGTTCCTGAGAAACGTCTCGTTCACTACGGCCTTGCCGTTCCTGGCGCGGCCGGAAGCGCTGGGACCCCGATTCCGCACGACGTCGGCCGTAGCCGGGCGCTATCGGAATGCGGTACCCCGGCATTTGTTGAGGAGCCCGGCGGTCGCTCCGGCCCGGCTCAAAGGAGCGACGAAAGCGACACCGAAGCTGACGCCCAAACTAGCGCCGAAGACGGCACCAAAAATGACGCCGAAATTCGAGCCCAAATCCAAGCAGAAACAGAATTTTGCGCCGAAGGAGAAGGAAAAGCGGCGCGGCCGATTCAGATAGCCGTAGCGAAAGGTTACACCTGCGGCTGCGGCTCCAGGCCGGCTTCCGGCCGCGGGCGCGGCTTGCCCGAGCTCGGCACCGCCGAAGAGCGCGGCACGGCTGGCTCGGAAACGCCTTCGCGCACCGGTGGCTTACCGGCGAGCAGATCCTTGATCTCGTCGCCGGAGAGCGTCTCGTATTCGAGCAAGCCCTTGGCCAGCATTTCGAGCTCGGCGCGCTTTTCGGTGAGGATCTTGGTGGCGTGAGCGTAGCCTTCCTCGACGAAGCGCCTGATTTCGGCGTCGATCTTCTGCACCGTCACCTCGGAAATGGTCTGCTGACGCGAGACCGAGTAACCGAGAAAAACTTCCTCCTGGTTCTCGCCATAGGCGATGGTGCCGAGTTCTTCGGAGAGACCCCAGCGCGTCACCATCATGCGAGCGAGCTTGGTCGCCTGCTCGATATCGGAAGACGCGCCCGAAGTGACCTTCTCCTTGCCGAACACGATCTCCTCGGCCACGCGTCCGCCCATCATGATAGCGAGCCGCGACGTCATCTGCTCGAGGCTCATGGAGAGCTTGTCGCGCTCGGGCAGCTGCATGACCATGCCGAGTGCACGGCCGCGCGGGATGATCGTGGCTTTGTGTACCGGATCGGTGGCCGGCACGTTGAGTGCGACGATGGCGTGGCCGCCCTCGTGATAGGCGGTGAGCATCTTCTCTTCTTCGGTCATGACCAGCGAGCGGCGCTCGGCGCCCATCATCACCTTGTCCTTGGCGTCCTCGAATTCGAATTGCGTGACCATGCGCTTGTTGCGGCGCGCGGCCATGAGGGCGGCTTCGTTGACGAGGTTGGCGAGGTCGGCGCCGGAAAATCCGGGCGTACCGCGCGCGGTGGTCTTCAGGTTCACGTCGGGCGCCAGCGGCACCTTGCGCACGTGCACCTTGAGGATCTGCTCGCGGCCGACAACGTCCGGGTTCGGCACCACGACCTGACGGTCGAAGCGGCCCGGACGCAGCAGTGCAGGATCGAGCACGTCGGGCCGGTTGGTGGCGGCGATCAGGATGATGCCTTCGTTCGATTCGAAGCCGTCCATCTCGACCAGCAACTGGTTCAGCGTCTGCTCGCGCTCGTCGTTGCCGCCGCCGAGCCCGGCGCCGCGATGGCGGCCGACCGCGTCGATTTCGTCGATGAAGATGATGCAGGGCGCGTTCTTCTTGGCCTGCTCGAACATGTCGCGCACGCGCGAAGCGCCGACGCCGACGAACATCTCGACGAAGTCGGAACCCGAAATGGTGAAGAACGGCACGTTGGCCTCGCCGGCGATGGCGCGTGCAAGCAACGTCTTGCCGGTACCCGGAGGCCCGACCAGAAGCACGCCGCGCGGAATACGGCCGCCGAGGCGCTGGAATTTCTGCGGATCGCGCAGGAATTCGACGATCTCCTGCAGATCCGACTTGGCCTCGTCGACGCCGGCCACATCTTCGAAGGTGATGCGGCCGGACGCCTCGTTGAGTAGCTTGGCGCGGCTCTTGCCGAAGCCCATCGCCTTGCCGGCGCCGCCCTGCATCTGGCGCGAGAGGAAAATCCAGACGCCGATCAGCGCGATGAACGGCAGCCACGAGACCAAGAGCGACACGAACCAGGGGACCTGTTCGCCTTGCGGGCGCGCGGTGATCTGCACGCCCTTGCCGTAGAGGCGCTGCACCAGGCCCGGGTCGCTCGGCGCATAGGTGGCGAACGAGCGGCCGTCGGAGAAGGTGCCGTGGATTTCGTTGCCCTGAATGAGGACGTCGCGCACGCGGCCGGCATCGACCTCGGAAAGTAGCTGCGAGAAGGTGATGTCGTTGCTGACGGCGCGCTGGGTCGGATTCTGGAACAGCGAGAACAGCGCCAACAACAACAGAACGATGATCACCCAGAGGGCGAAGTTGCGCAGGTTCGCGTTCATCACTGACCTTTCGCGGCGGGCGGATGCCCGTCCGGGATCGTTTCCCCGGGGCGGAAGCGCCACCGGTTAGCCGGATAACGTTAAAATAGGGCGCACGGGTGGCGTTAACAAGGGAAGGCCCTTGCCTAGAGCCGATTTCCGTCGCGTCCGGAAGGGCTTACCGGGACCTCCGGGAGCGCCGTGCGGGCGCTCGCGACACGGAAAGCCGTGGACCCATGAGCGTGATCGCCGCACCCGCAAGCGTGCGTTTGAGCCTCCGGCCGGCGGCGTAGCTATCGCCAAGGGCGTCATAAAGCGATTCGAGCTTGCCGAGCTCGACCGGTCCCTCGTCGCCGATGCGATCGATGGCGCGGCCGAGTAGCCGGATCGTGATCTCTGACGGGAAAGTGAAAAGTGCGGCGGCGTTGAAGTCTGTGGTGCGCCCATCGGCGGACCCGGAGAGCAGTACATGCGCTTCGGCGGCATCGACGGTGGCAGCGAGGGCAGTGTCGGCGCGCGCGAAGCGCTTGGCGAGACCAGAAAGCCGGGCTGCGTCGAGCCCCTCCTCCGCGAGTACGCTCGCGATCTTGCGCAGCCGCGGGCGCGCGAAGCGCGGATCGCGATTGGTCGGGTCCTCGGCGAAGGCGATGCCTGCTTTTTTCAGAGTTGCGAGCAGACGCGTCTTCGGAAGCTCGAGGAAAGGGCGCGCAAGCGCGATGCCTTCGCGCTCGCTGCGGCGGCGGATGCCGGCAAGGCCTGAAAGACCCGAGCCGCGCGCGAGGCGCATCAGAACGGTCTCGGCCTGGTCGTCGAGTGTATGCGCGGTCGCGATCGCATCGGCCTTGAGCTTCTGCGCAAGCCCAACGAGCAGACGATAGCGCGCCTCGCGCGCCGCCTGTTGAAGACCGGTCTTCGGCTTTTTCCCGGACCAGACCAGCGCGCGATGACGCAAGCCGAGCTTCTTCGCGAGCTTGGCGACCGCCGCGGCTTCGGCTTTGGATTCGCTTCGCAGCCGATGATCGATGGTGGCGGCGACGAGTTCGGGGCCGCGCGGGCGCTTCTCGCGCCAGCGCTTGGCGAGCAGCATGAGTCCCGTCGAATCCGGACCGCCGGAAACGGCGAGGATCACGCGGCGGAAATTCTCGAAATCGGAAAAAAGCGTAGCAAGCTCGCCGTCGCCGATTGCGGCGACGTGTTCAACACTTGGCACGCCGTTGTTCCTGAACGACGGCCTGCTTCACCGTGGCGGAAGCGCGCGGATATTTGCGGCCGATCTCGCCGAAAGCAGCGCAGGCGGTCTCGCGCTCATCGAGCGCGGCCAGCGACTGACCGAGCCGCAGGAGCGCTTCTGCCGCCCGCGGCGCGTTCGGATAATCGGTGGAAATCTTCAGGAAGCTCTCTGCCGAGTCGCGGTATTGCTTGCGCTGGTACATGCTTTCGCCGAGCCAGTAGAAGGCCTCCGGCGCCATGCGGTCGTTCGGGAAATCGCTGAGGAACTTCTTGAACGATTCGGTGGCGAGCTCGAAGTCGCGCCGCAACATATAGCCATAGGCGAGGTCGTAGGCGTCCTTGGCGCTGTCGGAAGGCGGCAGCGTTGCTTGCGTGCCCGGTGCGGGCAACCGCTGAGTCGGGCCTGGGCCGCGTGGTGTGTCGATCGGCGCAGCGCCCGGGGCGAGATCGAGCGGCGCACCGGGCGTGCGCGCGGTCGCCGGCGCCACGTCCGGCGCTGTGCCGGCGATCACGTTCGGGCCGGCCGGCATCGTGCCAAGCGTACGCGGCGCGCCGGGGGCATTGGGCGATTGAGTCGGATCGAATACGTCGCTGCGGCGCCCGGGCGTCGCCGGAGCCGGCGCGGCCGCAGGCGGAGCCGCCGCGGGTCCGGCGGGCGTCCGGGCGGCCGGGCGCGCACCCGGCGGCGCTCCC
Source organism: Xanthobacteraceae bacterium (assembly GCA_036559465.1). Classification (GTDB taxonomy): domain Bacteria; phylum Pseudomonadota; class Alphaproteobacteria; order Rhizobiales; family Xanthobacteraceae; genus JAHFPN01. The sequence goes on along the minus strand of DATBTC010000051.1, from coordinate 13,202 downwards.
GACAGGCGGAACTCGACGTCCTCCTGCATGCGACGGAGCTGTTGTTCCATCTGCTGATTGCGAAACTGAAGTTGCTCGATCATGCCTGTGAGCTGGCGGATCGTCGCTTCGAGGCGATCGATGCGCACGACGAGATCGGATGGCTCGGCTACCGTACCGGGCGCTTGACCCGGAATTTGTCCCGGCGGCAGCGGCGCCTGCTCGCGTCGCGGGAAGAGCTGGGCGAACAGGTTGGGGTCGCGCTCCTGCGCTGCGGCGGGCGATGCCGCGACACCGATAGCGAGGATCGTCAGGCAGATGCAGGCGGCTGAGCGCATGGCAATCGATCGAGGGAATAAACCGTCGGGCGGCTTGGCGCCAGATAGGCCCGTGAGTACGCCCAAAATGGGGCCGGGAAACGAAACCGGCGCCCAAACGGGCGCCGGCATGTGGAGAAGTGCCCTCACCGGCTTCTTAAGCGCCGGCCTGGTTCAGCACGGTGACCGAGCGGCGGTTCTGCGACCAGCAGGAAATGTCGTTGCAGACCGCGACCGGCCGTTCCTTGCCGTAGGAGATCGTGCGCATGCGCGCGCCATCGATGCCGCGGGCGACGAGATACTCGCGCACCGCCTGGGCGCGGCGGGCGCCGAGCGCGATGTTGTATTCGCGCGTGCCGCGCTCGTCGGCGTGGCCTTCGACGGTGAAGGAATAGCGGTTATAGCGCTGCAGCCACTGTGCCTGCTTCTCCAGCGTGTCGCGCGACTGCGCCGTCAGCTCGGTCGAGTCGACCTCGAAGAAGACGCGGTCGCCGACATTGACGATGAAGTCCTGCGCGCTGCCGGGCGTGGCGGCGGTGGCCAGCGGATTTGTCGGGTCGACAGCCGGATTGTTCGAGCAGGCGGCGGCGAAGATCGCGACCGCGAGCACGGCCGCGATACGAATGCCGCGAGAAATTGAGATGGAGCGCATCATGTCGGTAATTCCCTTGGTCCCCAAAGCGGGCTTCGCCCGATCTAACCGCGCGATGGTTAAGCGAATATTCCGTCAACCTTGACGAAGTGTAGGCGAAACCGCGCAAATGCTCGGCTTTTTCAAAGTGCCCACCGGGAACCAGCCGACGTGGTTAGCGGAGGGTGAATCGATCGGCGCCAGAAGACGCCGCAAATCGGACGGTTTCGGGGCAGCGCTCAGGACAACAGCGGAGACCAGGCCGGGTCCGATGCGAAGCCCGGCGTCGGCACGCGCTGCTCGTTGTAGCCGGTGAGGTCCACGGTGAAGAGCTGCGGCCCGGCGTTGCCGCCGGGGTCGCGGAAGAACATGAGCACACGGCCGTTCGGCGCCCAGGTCGGTCCCTCGTTGTGGAAGCCTTCGGTCAGAATTCGCTCGCCCGATCCGTCGATCCGCATGACGCCGATCGAGAAGGAACCGGCGCCGCGCTTGGTGAAGGCGATGACGTCGCCGCGCGGCGACCAGACCGGCGTCGAATAGGAGCCCTGGCCGAACGAGATTCGTCGCGCACCCCCGCCGTCGGCGCCCATGACATAGATCTGCTGAGAGCCGCCGCGGTCGGATTCGAAACAAATCTGCCGTCCATCGGGCGAGTAGCAGGGCGCGGTGTCGATGGCCGCGGTGTCGGTCAGCCGGGTCGTGCGCTTCGAGCGCAGATCCATGACGAAAATATTGGAGTTGGAGCCCTGCTGCAGGCTCATGGCCACGCGCTGACCGTCGGGCGCGAAGCGCGGCGAAAAGCTCATGCCCGGCAGATCGACGACGACTTCGCGCTGGCCGGTCTCGATGTTCAACAGCACGACGCGCGGCTCGCCGCGGCCATAGGACATGTAGGTGATTTCCTTGCTGTTCGGACTGAAGCGCGGGGTGAGCACCAGCTCCTCGCCGCGCGTGAGGTGGCGCACATTGGCGCCGTCCTGATCCATGATCGCGAGGCGCTTGATGCGGCGCTCCTTGGGCCCGGTCTCGTCGACGAACACCACGCGGGTGTCGAAATAGCCCTTCTCGCCGGTGAGCCGCTCATAGATTGCGTCGGAGATGATGTGGGCGATGCGGCGCCAGTTGTCGGGCTGGGTGAAGAACTGGGAGCCGGCGAGCTGCTGGCCGGCAAACACATCCCACAGCCGGAATTCCACCTTGAGACGGCCGTCGGGCTGGCGCGTGACGCGGCCGATCACGAGGCCTTGCGCATTGATCACGCGCCAATCCTGGAAGCGCGGAGCCACGTCGATATTCTGGATTTTCTCGATGAACGCCGCAGGCTCGATCGGCGCAAACAGGCCGCAGCGGCGCAGGTTGTTGGTGATTACGCCTGCAAGATTGCGCCCCGACTCCGCGTCGGCGGGACCGCCGCCGGCGCCACCGAGGAAATCGACGATTGCGACCGGCAAGGGCTGGATCGTGCCCTGGGTGATGTCGAGCTTCAGTACCGCGTGCGCCGGACGTGCGCCCAGCGCTACGAGCGTCGATGCGGCTGCGCCGGTCGCGAGGACTTGGCGGCGGGAAAGACGGATGGTGGGGAGCGGTGAAGTGAAAAGTTCTTGCTTCATGCGTGGCTCGACAACATTTCTGTTCATCCGCCGAACATATCGCGCGGATCGAAGGTGACTTCGACGTCCTTCCAGACGTCGTACTTGTGGGCGGGCAGCGTATAGGGCTGGCAGCGGCGCACCGCGCGCATAGCGCTCTCAGTCGCGATCTGGAAATAGGTGCCGGTCGTCCGATTCATCAGCTCCGGCTCGCGCGAAAGCGTGCCGTCCTGCTTGAACTGGATGCGCAGGCGCACGATCAGCTTCTCGGCTTCCTCAGCGCCGGTCGGCGGATTCCAACAGGCTTGAATTTGCGCGCGCAGTGCGTCGATCTCGCTTTGCGTCAGGCGCTGGCCGATGCCGGTGGGCGCGCCGAGCGTAGCCTGCGGCGATACTTCAGGCGCGGCCTGCTGCTTGCGGGTCGGATCGCGCTTGTCGAGCAATGCCGCGATGCGGTTGGGGTCGAAGGTGCGCTGTGGTGTGCGCGCGTCGGCGGTCGCCTCCGGCGGCTTCGGCTGCTGCTTCGGGATCGGCGGACGTTTCGGCGGCTCAGGCACGCGCACCTGCGCAGGCGCGAGCTCCGGCGTCACCATCTTGTCGATGAGCTTCTCGAGCGCGTCGGTCGGCGGCGGGGGCGGAGGCGGCGGCGCGGCGGCCGTCGGTTTGACCTCGGGCTTGTCGGCGGGCTTGGCCTCGATCGGCGGCGTCGGCTTGGGCTCGGCCACCTTTTCTGCGACTTGCTTCTTCGGCTCTTCGACGGCGGTCTTCTTCAGTGTGCCGGCCTTCAACTCGGTCAGCTCGCTGATCGGGACGAGATCGACCGGCATCGCCTCGGTCTTCGGCGCTTCGACGGGCGTCACGGCAAACAGGACGAGCCCCCAGCCGAGCACGACCGTGTGCGTAACACCCGATATGGCGATCCCTGGACGCAAGCGCTCAGTTCCCCTGTTCGAATTCGGTCACCAGCGCGACGCGGCGATAGCCGGCGGCCGAGAGCCGGCCCATGACGCGCATCACCGTGCCGTAATCCACCTTGCGGTCGCCGCGCACATAGATGCGCTCCTCGGCGCCGTTCTTGGCGATGGCCTTCAGCTTCGGCACGATCTCTTCGAGTGCGATCTCGGTATTCTGCAAAAAAACCTTGCCTTTGTCATTGACCGAAAGGGTGAGCGGTTCCTTGTCCTGCTCCATGCTCTTGGCTTGCGTCTGCGGCAGGTCGATTGGCACACCGACGGTGAGCAAGGGCGCAGCGACCATGAAGACGATCAGCAACACCAGCATGACGTCCACCATCGGCGTCACGTTGATATCGGCCATCACGGTGGCGCGGCGGCGGCGCGAGCGCCGGCTCACCCATCCGCTTCCCATCGAGGTCGAGGCAGCCATGGCTCAGGTCCTCTCGTCGATCTGGCGCGACAGGATCGCCGAGAATTCGTCGGCGAAACCTTCCAGGCGTTGCGCCTGGCGATTCACGTCGATCACGAACTTATTGTAGAAAATCGTGGCCGGAATAGCGGCGACCAGGCCGAGCGCGGTGGCAAACAGCGCTTCGGCGATGCCGGGCGCCACCACCGCGAGGCTGGTGTTCTTGGAGGCGGCGATCGCCTGGAAGCTGGTCATGATTCCCCAGACCGTGCCCAAGAGGCCGACGAAGGGGCCCGACGAGCCGACCGAAGCCAGCACCAGCAACTGACGCTCCATCCGGTCCACCTCGCGGGCGATGGTGACGTCCATCACCTTCTCGATGCGTTCGGAGAGACCGGTGAGCGTCCGCGCCCCGCCCTCGTAGGTGCGCTTCCATTCGCGCATGGCGGCGACGAACAGAGTCGCCATCGGGTTGCCCGGGCGCGCCTGCACGGAGCGATACAGTTCTTCGAGGCTCTGGCCCGACCAGAATACTTCCTCGAAGCGATCCATCTGCCGCTTGATGCGGCCCAGCAGAATCCATTTGTCGATGACGATGGCCCAGACCCAGACCGAGGCGACCATCAACCCGATCATGATCGCCTTGACCAGAAAGTGCGCCGACCAAAACAAGCCCCAAAGCGAGAGATCGGCGGCGGGGGCGGCTAGTTCCGGATTCATGATCAAACCTCGGCTGTCCCAATCCTGCAGGGAGCGGAACGCCGTATTTGGAACAAATGCCTTGGGCTTGCCCGCGAGGGCTGGCGCGGCGAAATCCGACCCATCAGGCACCCCTATGGATTCTTGGGCCTGAACGACACCGAATATCTGTCCAAACTTGGGCGCGTGGCACCCCGTCCTCAGCAGACTCAGCGCCTGCCGTCGTTAATGTTGGGTTAGCGGGTTTGGGGCGCTTTCTAGGCGCCCATGGCCTTGCGCAACGCGGCCGGGATGCGCTGGGCCTTGCCGCCGGAGACGCAGGCGACCTTTACCTCCGCCTCGACCAGCACCTCGTCCCCTCGCGCTACGACTTGCCGCAGCGTGATCGAGGCGCCGGCGATCTCCTTATGCTCGGTCCGCACCTCGACGATATCGTCGATGCGGGCGGGCTTGAGGAAGTCGATCTGCATAGAGCGCACTACGAAAGCGAAGCCGCCACCCGCTTCGGCCACCGCCTCCGCAAACAACGCGCCCTGCTCGACGCCCAAGAGCCGCAGGAAATCCGAACGCCCGCGCTCCATGAAGCGCAAATAGCTCGCGTGATAGACGAAGCCGGAAAAATCCGTGTCCTCGTAATAGACGCGCACCGGCAAGACATGGCCGCCTGCGACGAGGCGGCCCGCGAGATGCGAGTACGACTCTGCCGCGCTCATCCTTCTTCCTGATCGAAGAGGGGCATTTGCGAGGGATCGCGCGGCGGCTCCTTGATGCCGAGATGCTTGAAGGCGTGCGCGGTCAGCATGCGGCCGCGCGGCGTGCGCTGAAGCAGACCCTGCTGAACCAGAAACGGTTCGATGATCTCTTCGATGGCGTCACGCGGCTCCGATAGCGCGGCGGCCAGCGTATCGACGCCCACCGGCCCGCCGGCATAGTGGAGCGCAATCGCGGAGAGATAGCGCCGGTCCATGGCGTCGAGCCCGGCGGCGTCGACTTCGAGTTCAATGAGCGCGCGGTCGGCGGCCTTGCGGTCGATGGTGCTGGCGTTCTCCACGGCTGCGAAATCGCGCACGCGCTTTAACAGGCGTCCAGCGATGCGCGGCGTGCCGCGGGCGCGCCGCGCGATCTCGTGGGCGCCGTCGGCGCCGATGCCGATGCCGAGCACGCGCGCGCCGCGCGTGACGATGGTTTCCAGTTCCTCCACCGCATAGAAACCAAGCCGGATCGGAATGCCGAAACGGTCGCGCAGCGGCGTCGTGAGCAGACCCGAGCGTGTGGTGGCGCCGATCAGCGTGAAGCGCGCCAGATCGATCTTCACCGAGCGCGCGGCCGGGCCCTCGCCGATGATGAGATCGAGCTTGTAGTCCTCCATGGCCGGATAGAGGATTTCCTCGATCGCGGGATTGAGCCGGTGGATTTCGTCGATGAACAGAACATCGCGGTCTTCGAGGTTCGTGAGCAGCGCCGCCAGATCGCCGGCTTTGGCGATCACCGGTCCGGCGGTGGAGCGGAAATTGACGCCGAGCTCGCGCGCCACGATCTGCGCCAGCGTAGTCTTGCCAAGCCCGGGCGGGCCGACGAGCAGCACATGGTCTAGCGCTTCTTTCCGCTTCTTCGCCGCCTCGATGAAGACGGAAAGATTGGCGCAGGCCTTTTCCTGGCCGATGAACTCGGAGAACCGCTGCGGGCGCAGGCTCGGCTCGGCGACGTCGTCGTCGCGGACTTCCGGTGTGACTAGGCGGCGACTCATCGCGCCAACTCCTTGAGGCTCGCGCGGATCAGGGCTTCGGCAGTGGCCTTGTCACCAGCGGAGCGTATCGCGGTAGAGACGGCGGCGCTGGCTTGAATCTCGCCATAGCCGAGATTGATCAATGCCGACACCGCGTCTGATACCGGTTGCGGCGCGCGGCGCTCGGCGAGATCGCCCTGCAGACGGATGACCGCCGGATCGACGCTGGCGAAGGCCGGCGCCTTGTCCTTCAACTCGGTTACGATCCGCTGCGCGAGCTTGGGCCCGACGCCGGGCGTGCGGGTGATCTGCGCGCGGTCGCCGAGCGCGATGGCGTTGGCGAGTTCCGCGACCTTCAGCGTCGAGAGCACGCCGAGCGCCACTTTGGTGCCGACGCCCTGCACTTCGAGCAGGATCTTGAACCATTCGCGCTCGAGATCGCTGGCGAAGCCGAACAGCTTGATCTGGTCCTCGCGCACATGAGTCTCGATCGAAAGCGTCGTCGCCTCGCCGACGGGCGGCAACGCCTGCAGCGTGCGCGCGGAGCAATGCACGAGATAGCCGACGCCATGCACGTCGAGCAGCAAATGGCCCTCGCCATAGCTGTCGATCACGCCGCGCAGTTTACCGATCATCGCCCGCCTCCGGCCGCGAGCCTGAGAATCGGCGCCGCGCGGTGATGTGCGTGAGTGATGGCGACCGCGAGCGCGTCGGCCGCATCTTCGGTTTCCGGGTTCGCTTTCGGCAAAAGCACCTTCACCATCATCCGCACTTGACCCTTCTCGCCGCGGCCAGCGCCGACGATTGATTTCTTCACGAGATTGGGCGCGTATTCGGCGACCGGCAAACCGGCTTGTGCCGGCACCAAGAGCGCGACGCCGCGTGCCTGGCCGAGCTTCAGCGCCGCGCGCGGATCGGCATTAACGAAGGTCTCCTCGACCGCAGCCTCCTCCGGCCGATAGCGCGCGAGCACGGCGGTCAACCCTTCGTGCAGCTCGGCGAGGCGAGCCGCCATTTCCTCGTCGGGGTCGGGCACGACCGATCCGCAGGCGATGTAGGTCAGCGCATTACCGGCAATCTCGACCACGCCCCAGCCGGTGCGGCGGAGGCCGGGATCGATGCCCAGGATTCGAATCGGGCGTGCGGCCATGGCCCCTCCAAACTAGCCCGGAAGGGCCCCGGCCGTCAGGCGGCTGTGGACCGTCGCATTGCGATGGCTCCGCTGGCCAGCGCCACGCCGATGCTGGTCGCGGCAATGCCGATGATCGCGGCCATATCGGGCACTTCGCCGAGCACCGGGATCGCGATCAACGCGGCCATGCCCGGCGCCAGCGCGGCGAAAGCCGCGGCCTTCGAAGCCCCGAGCCGGGCGACCGCGATGCCGTAGCCGACGAGGCCGAGGATGCCGGAGAAGACGCCCTGGATTACCGCCTGGGCCGCGATCTCCCAGCCGTGGCCCGCGCTCCAGGCCTCGACGAGCGGCAGCGTACCGAACGGCAGCAGCAGAAGCGTGGACCAGAAGCCGATCAGCGCCGCGGCTTCGAAGGCGCCGAGGCGGCTGCGGCGGAACGCAATCGTGTAGATCGCCCATAGAAAAGCGCCGACCAGCACGAGCCCATGCCCGCGCCAGGCGCCGCTCGAAAAATCGAACATGCCGCGGCCGGCGATGGCGACGATGCCGGCGACGATGAGCGCGTAGCCGATCAGCCGCGCAGGTCCGATGCGTTCGCGATCGACGAGCACCGCGAGCAAGGCCGCGAACAGCGGCATGGTGCCGGGCAAGAGCGGACCGACGTCGGCGGCGGGCGCGAACTTCATGCCGGTCGCGACGATGATGAAGAAGGGCGCGCCGGCGCCAAGCACACAAAGCGCCACGAGACCCCGGATGCCGCGCGGTGCGACTCCGACGCGCAGCCACACCGGCATGAATAGGAGCGCGGGCACGATCATGCGCAGCAACCCGAGCGCTTCCGGTGGAAGCGTGCCGGTCACCGCATGGCGGGTGCCAACGATCCAGGCGGCCCAGATGGTGACCGCGAAGATGGCGGCAGCGCTGCCGATGAGCGTGTCGCGACGCGACAAGGGGTCAGGCGCTCATGCGCTGCACCAGAGCGTCGGAAATTTCAAAATTGGCGTAGACGGTTTGCACGTCGTCGTTGTCCTCGAGCGCCTCGATCAGCTTGAGCAGCTTCTCGCCCGCCTCGTCGTCCACCGCTACGGCGTTCTGCGGCCGCCAGGCGAGCGCAGCTTTGCGGGGCTCGCCGAACTTGGCTTCTAGCGCACGCGCGACGGCCTGGAGATTCTCGGGCGACGCAATCACCTCGTGGCCGGCGGGCGTGGAGGACACGTCGTCGGCTCCGGCCTCGATCGCGGCCTCGAGCATAGCGTCCGCGCTCACCTTGCCGGCGTCGTACTGCACGACGCCGACGCGGCTGAACATGAAGGAGACGGCGCCGGTCTCGGCGAGATTGCCGCCGTGCTTGGAGAAGAACGAGCGCACCTCCGAGGCGGTTCGGTTCTTGTTGTCGGTCAACGCCTCGACGATGACAGCGACGCCGCCGGGGCCATAGCCCTCGTAGCGGATTTCCTCGTAGTTCTCGCCCTCGCCGCCTTGGGATTTCTTGATCGCGCGCTCGATATTGTCTTTGGGCATGTTCTCTGCGCGCGCCGCCAGCACCGCCGCGCGCAGCCGCGGATTCATGGCCGGATCGGGCAGGCCGAGCTTGGCCGCGACGGTGATTTCGCGAGTGAGCTTGCCGAACAACTTGGCGCGGGCCGTGTCGGCGCGGCCCTTCTTGTGCATGATGTTCTTGAATTGGGAATGACCGGCCATAGGGGCTCCACACGGACGCGCGGACTTATAGGTCGGGGACGCGCGAAAATCCAGAAAGAGCGCCGGCTAACGAACGGCCGGAAGCTTCTTCTCGACCCAGCCGGCGATAGCCTTGGCGTAGCTCTCGGCGATCGGGCCGGCGGTGAGGAAGTGGCCGCCGCCTTCGACCCAGATGAGGTCGCGGCACGGGGCATTGCTCAGGCTCTCATAGATCGCCTCGCCGTTCGGAGGCAGGGCAAGCTCGTCCTTAGTGCCGTGTACGACCACGGCCGGCACCGTGACCTCGGCGCCGAACTTGACGGTGCTGGCGTCGGACTCTTTGAGCGTGCCGAAAATTTCCACATAAACCGAAGCCGCAAGCGTCAGCCGGAAACCGGGAAACCAATCGTCATAGAAGAGGATCTCGCTCCCGCGCCCGGCCTTGATCAGTTCGCGGCACTTGGCTAGATGCGCGTCGAAGTCGGCTTTCTTCTTCGCGTCGAAGCGGATCTGCGCCTCCAAATACGGCGACTTGATCGAGGCGACGAAGCCCAGGCCCTTCACCATCGGGTCGCGGGTTTTCCGCCAATAATTGATGATGCGCGGCCCGCCCAGGCTGGTGCCGAACAGCGCGATGCGATCGAGCCCGCGGCCTTTCGCGACCGCCATGGCCGCGGCGATGTCCTTCACATAGTCCGCAAAGTTCGCATAGAGCATCCCATGCAGGCCCGCGGTGCGCATGTTCGGCACCATGAGCGCGTAGCCGATCTCGTTCAGCCGCGCCGCCATCGGATTGTAGTCGTTGGGGCCGACGAAGCCGCCGGTCATGCCCGGCACATAGACCACGGCACTCTTCGTAGGCTTCTCAGGCATGAACAGGAGCGCGTTCAGCGTGAGCTTCTCTTCGATGTTGTAGAGCACGAACTCGGCACGCGGCTGCATAGTCAACTCCAGAACGGCGGCTCAGCCTCGGACAGGATGCCGCCGAGGCGCACGGGCGCTATTTTCTGCGCGAGGCCGGTGGCGTCGTCGATCTCTACCGCGATGCCCGAGAGCGTGGCCGGGCCGCTGGCCGCTTCGAAGCGCGCGGACGAAATCTTGGTCAGGAAGCGGCGCATCGGCTCGGCCTTGTCCATGCCGATCACCGAGTCGTAATTGCCGCACATGCCGATGTCGGTCGCGTACGCAGTACCGCCGGCGAGCACGCGCTCGTCGGCGGTCGGCACATGGGTGTGTGTGCCGACGACGAGGCTCACGCGGCCGTCGAGGAAATAGGCCATGGACTGTTTCTCGCTGGTGGCCTCGGCGTGCATATCGACGACGATCGCGTCGCAGGTGCCCTTGAGCGGATTGGCGGCAAGCTCGCGATCGACCGAGGCGAACGGATCGTCCATCGCGTCCATGAAAATACGACCCATCAAATTGACGATCAGCACGCGCGCGCCGTTCTTGGCAGGCAAGATCGCCGCGCCGCGGCCGGGCGTGCCGGCGGGAAAATTGAGCGGCCGGATCAGTTTCGGCGCGCGCTCGATGAAAACCAGCGCCTCGCGCTGGTCCCAAGCGTGATTGCCGAGCGTGATGGCGTCGGCGCCGGCGTCCACGATCTCCTGATAGATCGCTTCGGTGATGCCGAAGCCGCCGGCGGCGTTCTCGCCGTTGATAGCGACGAAATCGAGCTTCCAGTCGCGGATCAGGCGCGGCAGCTTTGCCGCCACCGCGTCGCGGCCCGAGCGGCCGACGATGTCGCCGAGGAAAAGGAGGCGCATCAGCGGCCCTTCTCGCGCGGGGCCCAATATTCGCGCTGCTCGGTGAGGATCAGGTCGAGGCGCTGGTCTCGCTCGGTCACCGGAACTTCGTCGACGTGCTGCCCCTCGAATGCGAGGCCGACGGCGCCGACGCGCCGCTCAGCGCGCATGCCCCTAATCGCGGCATCGTAATAACCCTTGCCGTAGCCGAGGCGGTTGCCCTTGGCGTCGAAGGCGAGCAACGGCACCAGGAGAATATCGGGTTTCAGCTCCCGCGCGTCGGCCGGCGGCTCCGAGGTTCCGAACGCGCCGGCGATGAGCTTGGTGCCGGGTTCATGAAGCCGAAACACGATGCGCCCCTCGACGATGGCGGGCAGCACGATCCGGCCGCCGGCCGCTGCAATCTTTTCGAGCAGCGGGCGCGGATCAAACTCCGATCGCATCGGCTCGTAGGCCGAGAAGACCGTGTTTTTGTAAATATTGAACGGAAGCCCGCGCTCGGAGACGGTTCTGGCCGCGCTCGCGCGAAAATCGGGCGCCAACGCATCGCGCTTCGAAAGCGCGGCCGCGCGCAGGGCGCGCTTCTTTTCGACGATGTCGTCCGTCTGCGCGAGCATCAACGACGCTGGGAATTCCTGAAGGGCGTGAGCGGAGCAACGAAAACCGCCCCGCGCGGCCACTCTAGGCCGAGAGGCGCCCCGCCGCCAACCCCGCGTCAGCCCAGGGCGGCGCCGTTTCCGATGCCATCGTTAAGGCGGTGTGCGATGCGCTCGATGCGCGAGGCGGCGCCGTCGATCGCGTCGGCGAAAGCGCGCTCGCTGGCTTCGATGCGCGAGACCTCGGAGACGCGGCTGTCGCGCAGGCCTTCGATATCGTGCTCGACCGCGCGCACGCGGCGGCGCATCTCGGAAAGCTCATCGGCCACCATGATCGCGGCCATGACGGCGAGCCGCGTATCGCCGATCTCGCCGAAGGCGCTGCGCAACTGGCCGATGCGCGCGTCGACGTCGCGAGCGAGGCGGACCAAGTGTTCCTCCTGGCCGTCGTCGCAAGCCATCCGGTAGACGCGTCCGTTGATGGTGATGCTGACTTGCGCCATCGGCGACTCCCCGCTCACTCAGTGCTCGCGCAGCTCGAGCGCGGCGCGGATGGTGCCCATTGCATGATCGAGCCGGCGGGAGACCTCGCGATTGGCGGCTTCGAGATCGGCCGAGCGGGCACGCAGACGATCGAGCTCTAAAGCGAGCTTGGAGCGATCGCTGCCATAGGCCTGGAGTTGCTCCTCAAGACCGTCGCGGCGTTGCTCGTCGTCGAGCCGCCGGTTGACCGCGGCCTCCAGCGCGTCGAGCGCCGCGTGCAATCGACTGCTCGCCTGCTCCAGCGCCGGCGCGTCCTGGTCACGCCGCGGCGCCGGCTCCTCAGCCGGGTCGGGGTGGCTCGCAAGAGCGGTGCGAATCATCGTGGGCTGGATTGTACGCCTGTTGGCGTTGACTTGTGACGTTGACTCGAAAGCCACAGGTGTTAATTGTCCGCGCCCCCAACGACGGCGCGGCCCCGCGCAACCCTGACAGTCGTCGATCCCGGGCCGACAGAGACCGAAACATGGGCCGCCAAACCCACGACCGCATGGCCAACGCCATCCGCGCGCTCGCCATGGACGCGGTCGAGGCGGCCAAATCCGGCCATCCCGGCCTGCCCATGGGGGCGGCCGACATCGCCACGGTCCTATTCACAAGATTCTTGAAGTTCGACCCGGCGGACCCCGCCTGGCCCGACCGCGACCGCTTCGTGCTCTCGGCCGGGCACGGCTCGATGCTGCTCTATGCCGTGCTGCACCTGCTCGGCTATGCCGACATGACCCTCGAGGAGCTCAAGCGGTTCCGCCAGATCGGCTCGAAGACCGCGGGCCACCCGGAATTCGGCCACGCGGCCGGCATCGAGACCACGACCGGCCCGCTCGGCCAGGGTATTGCCAACGCGGTCGGCATGGCGCTCGCCGAGCGCATCATGGCGGCGAAGTTCGGCGACGGGATTGTCGATCACTACACCTATGTGCTGGCCTCCGACGGCGACCTCATGGAAGGCATCAGCCAGGAGGCGATCGCGTTCGCCGGGCACCTGAAGCTCTCGAAGCTCATTGTGCTGTTCGACGACAACAAGATCTCGATCGACGGGCCGACCAGCCTCGCGATCTCGGAGGATGCGACGTTGCGCTTCGCCGCCGCCGGCTGGCGCGTGCTCGAGGTCGATGGCCACGACGCGGCCGCGGTCGCGGTGGCGCTCGCCGAGGCGCGGAAGTCCGACGGCCGCCCGACGATGATCCGCTGCCGCACGACGAT